>NZ_DATJIY010000211.1:0-28084 GCF_035492835.1 Dinghuibacter sp. | reverse complement strand
CGTTTTGGCGAAACGTTTCGCCAAAACGGGGTAAAAGAGGCATCCCACCCCGCTCCGCCTGGCCTACACGCTTAGGGTGCAAGGGATCGAGCTTTGGGGGACCCCGTGGGGCACAGTTCTTGACGGACACAACGCATGGACGTTCAACGCTGGATCCGCACTACCTGTATTTTGCTTTCCACGACACTCTGTCTCTGGCTGCTCTACGTCGCCAAGGCCGTGTTCATGCCCCTGGCGCTGGCGGGGATGTTGGCCATCGTTTTCACCCCTTTGTGCCGCTGGCTGGAGAGACGTGGGTTGCACGTTGTCCTTGCCGCCATCTGCTGCGGCTTGGTGTTTGCCTGTCTCATGGGGGGCATCCTGCTCTTGATCGGCTGGCACGTCGGCAAGATCACCAGCGACCTCAACGACATCCGGCTACACTTCGGGGACTTCCTCGACAAGCTCCACGTCCTGGCGCAACGCTGGGGGATGTCTATGCCGCGGGACGGCGTGAACCTGCTGGACACGGCGACGGTGGGCCGCGTGACCGCTACCCTCCTCAGCGTGCTGATCAACCTGGTGCTCTTATTGGTGTATATGATCATGCTGCTGACGATGCGGATGCACATCCGTACGTTTTTCCTAAAGCTCGGACGGCCGGGAACCAACGCGCTGCTCGACCGGTCGGTGGGGATCGTCCGGTTGTACCTGTACGGGATGCTCCTGATCATCGGTTGTCTCTGGATCATGTATGGCGTCGCCTTTTCGCTCATTGGCGTGCGGTATGCGTTGTTGTTTGCGATCCTTTGCGGGATACTGGAGCTGATACCCTTTGTAGGGAATATCACCGGTAACACGCTCACCTGTATCATGGCGTTTACGCAGGGCGGAGGAACGCCGATGGTGCTCGAGATCATCGGGGCGTACCTGGTCATCCAGGGCATACAGTTCTACATCATCTCGCCGCTGGTCATGCGGCACCAGGTCAATATCCATCCGCTGTTTACGATCGTGGTGCTGATCGCGGGCGACCTCCTCTGGGGGATACCGGGGATGATCCTGGCGATACCGGCGCTGGGTATCGTGAAAATATTGTTCGACCAGAGCGAGGATTTCAAGGCGCTGGGGTTTTTGCTCGGGAAGTCGCCAAAACCGGGACGCCAAACACCTAGCCGCCGACGCCCATCTTCCGTCCGATAGCGCTCAGCAACTTATCGAAGGGCTCATTGAATTTTTTGATGCCCTCTTCCTCCAACCGCCCCGCCAGGGCCTCGAGATCGATGTTGGATTCACGCAAACCATTCAGGACGCGTTGCGCGTCTTCCACGCCGTTTTCGAGCGTCAGCCCGGGATGACCATGGTCCAGGAACGCCTTGATGGTTTCCATGGGCATTGTGTCCACCGTGTCGGGCCCGATCAGCGCGTCGACGTATTTGAGGTCGCCATAGGCGGGGTTCTTGGAGCCGGTACTGGCCCAGAGGAGGCGTTGCGGGTGGGCGCCCTGGTCGCGGAGCCTTGCCCAGCGCTGGCTGAAGAAGAGCTCCTTATATATTTGGTAAGCTTCCCTGGCGCAGGCAAGCGCCACCTCCCCTACCCATTCCTTGTGACCCTGGGCTTCCAGGATGGGGTCGATCAGGGTGTCGATTCGGCTCAGGAAAAAGCTGGCAACCGAATGGATGTGGTGGACGGGTTTCCCGGTAGCCAGGCGATCCTCGAGGCCGAGCATATACGCGTCGACCACCGAGCGGTAGCGTTCCAGGCTGAACAACAAGGTGATGTTGATGTTGACGCCTTCCCGGATGGCGGCGCGGATGGCGGGGATGCCTTCCGCGGTCCCGGGAATCTTGATCATGACGTTGGGCCGGTCGACCCGGGACCACAGCGACAGCGCCTGTGCAAGCGTACCGGCGGTGTTTCGCGCCAGACGCGGTGATACTTCGAGGCTCACAAAGCCGTCGTTACCGCGTTCTTCGTCGTACACCGGTCTCAGCAAACCGGCGGCGTCCTGTATATCCTGTATCGCCATGTCGAAGAACGCGGTTTCGGTGGACACGCCGGCCTCGGACAAGCGCCGTATATCGGCGTCGTACAAATCCCCGCTGCTCATCGACTTCTCGAAGATGGTGGGGTTGGAAGTCAAACCGGATACGCCTTCCTTTATGATAAGGTCCCGCAGGACGCCGTTCCGGAGGATATTCCTGTCGATCGAATCAAGCCAGATGCTCTGGCCGAGCTCGTGTGTTTGTCTGATAGTCGTTGTCATATACAAGACATCGGGAATACCATACCAAAGTGGCAAATCTTTTGAACCGTTTACCGGAAACGCTGATCATGAATAAACAAGTAGGCGACTTTGTCGTGGAACGATTGATTTCCTGGGGTGTTACGCGCGTTTTCGGTTATCCCGGGGACGGAATCAACGGGGTCATGGGTGCCCTCAATCGGGCGAAGGAACGCATTGATTTTGTACAGACAAGACATGAAGAAATGGCCGCATTCATGGCTTGTGCGCATGCCAAGTTCACCGGCCGGCCGGGGGTCTGTATGTCGACGTCGGGGCCGGGCGCTATCCATTTGTTGAACGGGCTCTACGATGCCAAAATGGACCACCAGCCGGTTGTAGCCATTGTGGGGCAACAGGCGCGTATGTCCATGGGCGGGGATTACCAGCAGGAGGTGGATTTGCTTTCTTTATACAAAGATGTAGCGCACGAATTCGTCCATATGGCCACCGAGCCCGCGCAAGTGCGTCACCTGATCGACCGCGCGCTCCGGATCGCCCAGGTCAACCGCACGGTGACGTGCGTGATCCTGCCCGCCGATGTGCAGGAGTTGGACTATGCGGAACCACCCCATCTGCACGGGAGCGTACACACGGGGATGGGCTATTCGCGGCCGGAGATCGTCCCGCCTTTCGACGACCTTCAGCGGGCCGCCGACATCCTCAACCACGGTTCCAAGGTGGCTATCCTGGTAGGCGCGGGCGCCTTGCACGCCGCGACGGAAGTGAGGGAGATCGCGGACATACTGGGCGCGGGCGTCGCAAAGGCATTGCTGGGCAAGGCCGTGTTACCGGATGACCTGCCGTATGTGACGGGCGCCATCGGTTTGTTGGGAACCAAGCCCAGTTATGACCTGATGATGGAATGCGATACGCTGCTCATGGTGGGCACGGCCTTTCCATACTCCGAGTTCCTGCCCAAAGAAGGCAAGGTAAAGGCCGTACAGATCGACATCGACGGCCGAATGCTGGGGTTGCGTTATCCCACCGACGTCAACCTGCAGGGAGACAGCCGCAAAACCCTCCAGGACCTGATCGCTCTCCTGGAATACAAAAGCGACCGGAGCTGGCGGGAACACATTGAAGCCGAGGTGAGACGCTGGTGGAAGGTCGCCGAAGCGCGCGCCATGAACAGCGCCCATCCCATCAACCCCCAACGGGTATTTTGGGAAATGTCCCCCCTCCTACCCGACCGTTGCATCCTCACGGCGGATTCCGGGTCTTCGGCTTCGTGGTTCGCGAGGGATCTGAAGATCCGGGAGGGCATGATGGCATCGCTTTCCGGTAATCTCGCCACCATGTGTCCCGGCGTGCCCTACGCCATCGCCGCCAAATTCGCGTACCCGGACCGGGTGCCGGTGGCGATGGTGGGTGACGGCGCAATGCAAATGAGCGGGATCAACGAGCTGATCACGATCGCCAAATACCGTAACCGCTGGGAAGATCCGCGGATGGTCATCCTGGTACTGAACAACCAGGACCTCAACATGGTCACGTGGGAACAGCGGGTCATGGTGGGCGACCCGAAGTTCGAGGCTTCGCAGGATGTCCCTCCCTTCAACTATGCTGAGTATGCGAGGATGATCGGGCTCGAAGGGGTCAGGATCGAAACTCAGGACGAGGTCGTGCCGGGTCTTCAAAGGGCCTTTGCCGCCGCCGGTCCGGTCGTGATCGACGTGTTGACCGACCCCAGCGTCCCCCCCCTGCCACCCCACATTACGCTCAAGCAGGCGAAAGCTTTTACGTCGTCGGTGTTGAAGGGCGATGACAATGCCTGGGATATGATCCGGCAGACGTACAAGGAAGTCGTCGAAAACTACCTACACTGATGGACGGGATACTCAGCGTCGACGTATCCGCCTATACGATACCTACGGAATCGCCCGAATCCGACGGCACGCTCGAATGGGACAGTACCACGCTGGTGTTGGTGCGCGTCCGCGCGCGCGGTTCTGAAGGGTTGGGCTACACCTACGCGCACGCAGCCACCGCGTACTATATCCACAAAGCTCTCGTGCCGCTGCTCATTGGGAAGGACCCATTCGACATACCCGCGCGGCGGAACGACATGATCCGCCACATCCGCAACCAGGGGGAGGCCGCCATCGCGATGATGGGCGTGTCCGCGGTGGACATCGCCCTTTGGGACTGGAAGGCCCGCGCCCTGGGGTTGCCGCTCTGCAGGCTGCTGGGGCAGGCCCGCTGCAGTATGCCTCTTTACGGCAGCGGTGGATTTACCTCAATGCCCGACGAAGATCTGGCGCGCCAGTTAGGCGGCTGGGTCCTGGGCGGTCTGGCCGCGGTAAAGATCAAGGTGGGCCGTGGCAACGACACCCACCGGGTGCAGGTTGCCCGTGAAGCCGTCGGCCAACGGACGGCGCTGTACGTCGACGCCAACGGCGCCTATAACGCCAAGCAGGCGCTTCACTATGCGCGGCTGTGGGAAGAACAAGGGGTGGAATGGTTCGAGGAGCCGGTGCCCTCGGATTACCTGGACAACCTGCGGTTGATCCGGTCGCAGACGCCGATGAAGATCGCCGCGGGAGAATACGGCTACCGCGCCTCCTATTTTCAAGCCATTGCCGGGTCGGTCGACGTGCTTCAGGCCGATGCCACGCGCTGCGGCGGCATCAGCGGCTTCCTGGAGGCTGGACACCTTTGCGCCGGGCGCGGGTTGCTCTTCTCGTCACACTGCGCGCCGTCGGCTCATTTGCACGCAACCCTGTCGCTGCCCGAATTCTATTGCGCCGAATACTTCGCCGACCACGTACGCGTGGAGAAGATGCTGTTCGACAGCTCGGCGATCGTTAGTAACGGGTCGCTGGCGCCCGATCTATCGCGGCCGGGGCTTGGGATCTCATTCAAGGAAAAAGACGCCGCGGCTTTTAAGGTGCTGTGACCGGCGTTGTGATAAAAGGCCTAAATAATAACATTATGAAATTCGATTACAGTACATACGATACCCGTTACACCACGCCCCAGTCCGAAGGCGTGGACGTCGGTGCGCTGGAAAAAGATTTAAAAGCGGCGATCGGCGGCGAAGTGCGCTTTGACGCCGGCAGCCGGGCAGCCTATTCCACCGACGCCTCCAACTACCGCCAGATCCCGTTTGGGGTGGTGTTGCCAAGGACGGAAGAAGATATAATAAAAACGATCGCCATCTGCGAAAAGCACCGCGCGCCCGTGGTGTCCCGCGGCGGCGGCACCAGCCTCGCCGGCCAGACGTGCAACGTGGGGGTGGTGCTGGATATGTCGAAGTACTACAACCAGGTGTTGCAGCTGGATAACCGGGCGAAGACGGTACGGGTCCAGCCCGGCATCGTCCTGGACGTGATGAAGGAATCCACCGAAAAACACGGCCTTACTTTCGGGCCGGACCCATCCACTCACAACCACTGCACGATCGGCGGTATGCTGGGGAACAATTCATGCGGGACGCATTCGATCATGAGCGCCTTCTACGGATACGGGGCGAAAATGGAAAGCAATACGGCGGAAATGACCGTGGTCACTTATGATGGGATACGCATGACCGTGGGGCGCACCAGCGACGAAGCGTATGAGCGCCTCCAAAAGGAGGGCGGTCGAAAGGCGGAAATATACAGGAGATTAAAGGAACTGGTTAAGAAGTATGAAGTTCAGATCCGGGCAAAATTCCCCAACATCCCCCGCAGGGTGTCCGGCTACAATCTTCCCGAATTGTTGCCCGAGAACGGCTTTAACGTGGCCGGGGCGCTCATCGGTTCGGAAGGCACGTGTGTAACCATCCTGGACGCCACCGTGCGGCTGATGCCCACCCCCAAGGCTCGGTCGTTGGTGGTGCTGGGATACCCCGACCTGCCGGATTCCGGGCGGCAGGTGCCGGAGATCATGACCTACAAGCCGATAGGGCTGGAAGGCATCGACGATCTTTTGATCGATAACATGAAGAAAAAAGGGCTGCATACTGAAAACCTCACGTTGCTGCCCGAGGGCCATGCGTTCCTGCTGGTCGAGTTCGACGGGGAAACGAAAGCGGAGTCCGACGCCAGGGCCAGGCATTTGATGGCACGGTTGAAGGCTGGCAAGCACCCGCCTACGATGCGGCTGTTCGACGACCCGGCCCAGGAAAAGATGCTCTGGAAGATCCGGGAGTCGGGCCTTGGCGCCACCGCGTGGGTGCCCGGGCAACCCATCACTGAGGAAGGCTGGGAGGATTCCGCCGTTCCGCCCGACAAAATCGGGGACTACCTGGAGGACCTGCGTAACCTCTTCCGGACATACGGCTGGGACATACCGCTCTATGGTCACTTCGGACAGGGGTGCGTCCACTGCCGGGTGCCGTTCGACCTTCTGACGGAAGATGGGCTCCGGCAATATAAGCGGTTCACCACCGAGGCCGCGCACCTCGTGGTGCGTTATGGCGGGTCGATTTCGGGCGAGCACGGGGACGGCCAGTCGAAAGCCGACCTGCTGGAGATCATGTACGGCCCCGAGCTGATCCAGGCCTTCCGGGAGTTCAAGGAGATATGGGACCCGCAGTGGAAAATGAACCCGGGCAAGATCACCGAGCCCTACGGTCAGACGGCCAACCTCCGCACCGGTACGCCCTATCACCCTAAAGAGCCCGTGACGCATTTCCAGTATCCCGACGACACCTTTAGCTTTTCAAGGGCGATGATGCGCTGCGTCGGCATTGGCGAATGCCGCCGTCACCAACAGGGGGCGATGTGCCCCAGCTATCGTGTCACGGGCGAGGAAGAACATTCGACCCGCGGCAGGGCGCGGCTGTTGTACGAAATGCAGATGGGCGACGTCGTCTCGGGCTGGAAGGACAAGCACGTCCGGGCGGCGCTCGACCTTTGTCTTTCGTGTAAGGGATGCAAAGGAGACTGTCCCGTCAACGTGGACATGGCGACCTACAAGGCGGAGTTCCTTTCGCATTATTACAAGGGCCGGCTTCGTTCGCGCTCGGCGTATGCTTTTGGCCTGATCCACCGCTGGGCGCGGCTGGCGTCCCTGGCCCCCAGGGTAGCGAATTTCTTCACGCAGACACCGGGCATACGGTCATTGAGCAAATGGATCATGGGAGTCGCCCCCCAGCGGCAGATACCGAAGTTCGCGCGCCATACCTTCAAGCGCTGGTTCTTTCACCGGAAAGGGAACGGCGGGCAGCCGGTCCTGTTGTGGGCGGATACGTTCAACAACCATTTCTTTCCGCGGGTCCTCCGGTCCGCCACCGAAGTCCTGGAAGCCGCGGGTTTTAAGGTGATTGTTCCGCGGGCGAACCTTTGCTGCGGGCGCCCGTTATACGACTATGGCATGCTTGACACGGCGAAGAAACTTTTGCGCAATATTTTGGACACCCTGGGACCGGAAATACGGGCAGGTATGCCGGTGGTGGGTCTCGAGCCGAGCTGTACGGCGGTCTTCCGCGACGAATTGTGCAACCTTTTCCCACACGACGAGGACGCGCAGCGGCTAAAGGCACAGACCTATACCCTGGCGGAATTCCTAAAGGAAAAGGCGCCGGCGTTCGATGTTCCCCGGCTGGGGGGCGAGGCGCTGGTCCACAGCCACTGCCACCAACACGCCCTGATGGGGATGGATGCGGACAAACGTGTGCTGGAGGCGCTCGGCTTGCATTACAACCTGCTTGATGACGGATGTTGCGGCATGGCGGGCTCCTTTGGATACGAAGCGGGCGAGCATTATACCGTCAGCGTCAAGGCGGGTGAGCTGGCTTTGCTGCCAGCCGTTCGGAAGGCGGAGGCGGATACCCTGATCATCGCTGATGGTTTTAGCTGCCGGGAACAGATTTTGCAACAAACGGAAAAACGCCCCCTGCACACCGCCGAGGTGATACGGATGGCGTTGGAAAGAGACCGCGTCAAATGGATACACGACACAACACAGCCCCGGGCGCACCCGGCAGCCCCTCCACCTGGACCTCCGGCGCCAAAACAGGGCTAGGCAAGGCGCTCAACGCAGCATCCGAGGTGACCTTCACCTTAAGCAAAGGCATCCTCAACGAGATTTACTTCCCCCGGGAAGACACCGCGTGCACCAAGGAATGCGGTTTTGCCGTCGCGGACGGCCGGGGATTCTACTCGTTGGAAAAGGGAGACTCCTCGCATATGGAGAAGATGTTCAGACCCGGTATACCCGCCTATCGCATAAAAAATACACACCCCCGCTATACCCTGCTCAAAGAGATCGTCACGGACCCTTACCGGGACACGCTCCTGCAGCGGGTACGGTTTACGGCAACCGACGGTATCTGCCGTCCCTACGTTTACCTGATCCCGCACATTTACAACCAGGGCATGGCCAACACCGGCTGGGTGGCGGACTACAAGGGCGTGCCGATGCTTTTCGCGTCCAACGACGGGATCACCCTGGCGCTCGCCTGCTCCACCGGCTGGAGGAAGCGCACGGTGGGTTATGCCGGGGCGTCCGACGGCCTTACGGACCTGGCGCGCCATACCACCCTTACGGCGACGTATGACCGTACGGAGCCCGGCAGCATCGTCCTTTGCGGGGAGCCGGCCGGCAACGGGAACTTTGTCCTCGCCATCGGCTTCGGAGTCACCGAAAGCGAAGCGGGCAACCAGGCGTGGTCGAGCATCCTGGACGGATTTTCGATCGCCCGGGACCGGTATATCGAGGAATGGGAGGAATATCAAAAGCGCTTGCTCCGCAAACGGAAAAGCGAAGAGCGCCGGGGCAGGCTTTTCAAGGAAAGTGCGGCGGTGCTGCGGATGAACGAGTCCAAGCGCTTCCCGGGCGGCATCATCGCCAGCCCCGCCGTGCCCTGGGGCGACGCCCGGGGGGATAAGGACGGGATCGGCTACCACCTCGTCTGGCCGCGTGACCTCGTGGAAAGCTCGTGGGGGTTCCTCGCGCTGCGGTCCAACGAGGACTGCCTCCGTATATTGAATTACCTGGTCTCCACGCAGGACGTCGATGGCAAATGGAGTCAGAATATGTGGCTCCAGGGCCAGTCCAAGGACCACGGGATACAGATGGACCAGGTTGCGCTGCCGATCCTGCTGATGGATTCCTGTTATCACGCGCGTATCCTCGACAGGGAACGGTTTGAGCGCTATTGCGACTGCCTGGTTCGCGCGGTTTCGTTCCTGGTCCGCAAGGGCCCTTACACAGGGCAGGACCGCTGGGAGCAGCAGGCGGGGCTTTCCCCTTTTACGCTGGCCACGGAGATCGCCGGGCTGCTGGCGGCGGCCTTCCTGCTGGAGCGGCTCGGGCGGAAAGGCCCGGCTGCCTATCTGCGCGAAACGGCCGACTACTGGACGGCGCAGATCGACGAATGGACCTACGTCAGGGACACCTCTACCTCGGCCCGCTGCGGTGTGGAGGGATACTATATACGGATCAATCCTTACTATGCACCGGCGCAGTCCGTTAGGGACAGGATCGTCACCGTACGGCATCACCCCGGGGGCGAGGGCGATATCCCCGTGGGCGACCTGGTATGCGTGGACGCCCTCGCGCTGGTCCGCTTCGGTCTCCGCGCCGCGGACGACCCCCGTATCCTGAATACCGTAAAGGTCATCGACGACCTTTTGAAAGTAGAAACGCCGGTGGGGCCCTGCTGGAAGCGTTTTGTCAAGGACGCCTACGGCGAGGACACGCAAGGGCGCCCCTATGTCGACACAGGACTGGGCCGGCCTTGGCCGCTGCTTACCGGCGAGCGCGCCCACTACGAGATCGCGGCCGGGAACTTCAAAGGCGCGCGGGAGCTGATGAAGACGATGGAGCAGTTCGCATGGAACGGCCTTTTCCCGGAGCAAATCTGGGACGCGGAGCCCCTGCCGGAGATGGGGCTGTATCCCGGGCGATACACGGGCTCCGCCATGCCGCTGACATGGACGCACGCTGAATACGTGAAGCTTGGGGCTTCGCTCGGCGAAAAGCAGGTATTCGACATGCCGTTGCACACGCGGAAAAGATACCTGGAACAACAGACGGCGTCGCGGCTGCACGTATGGCGGTTCGACCGCCAGTCCTCGCCGGTACCCGCGGACCGCTCGGTCCTGCGCGTGGAGGTAAACACGGCGGCGCTGGTGCGGTGGACAGCAGACGGGTGGGCTACGTCACGGGAGACATCCACGCGGGACAGCGGCCTGGGGATACACTACGCTGACCTCGCCTTTACGCCCGGGACACCGGCGGTTACTTTTACCTTCTATTGGCGAGACTCAGACCGGTGGGAGGGCAGGGATTTTACGGTTCCCATCGGGTAAGGGCCCGTACCGCCCGTCTCTTGCGCCGGAATTTCAGCCGTTCGAGGTTATCCTTGAGCCTCAGGACGGCGGGCGTATGCACACCCTCTTTGATACCGGCGTTTATCATAGATACGCCCATACGGCTGTCGACAAAACGACCGGCTTCGTCGGCGAGCCGTTTGAGCTCATCCGGGGTCTTGTCTACGGTATATTGCATGTCTTTCAAGACCTTCCGGATGGAATGGATGGTTTCATCGGCCAGGGGTCGTTCCCCGAGCAGGGAACGGACCCGGGTTCGCTCCTTCCTGAGAAAGGCCTTGAGCGGTTTTTTGCGTGGACGCTGCCCGGCCATCCTGACCTGTTTGCGGACGATCGAAGGATCATAGAGGTTTTGCCAGCGACGTTCGAGGCCTGCCGCGTGCGCCCTGGCCCAGGCCGCCAGCTCGGGCGGCTTTTCGTGGAGGCTGCGCAAAAACAGCTGGATATTGCGGAGCTCGCCCAGAAGCCGGTAGAGCTCCTTGAAGTCGGCGTTCAGCCCCCGGCGGCCCTTGCGGCCCCAGCAGCGCAGCAACGCCCTGAATTTCTTTACGGTCGTGCGGATACGGTGCACGGCTTCTTCGTCGAACCGCGGGGCCAGCGCGGCGCACATCCGCGAAAGGCGCTTCCCGTATTTCCGAAGGGAACGCCGGAATTTCTTCGAACGCATCGGTCACTGTTTAGGTGCTGTCCGTGGCATGGGTGTCCTTATTATGAAATGCTTCAAAGATTGGGCCTACATCATCCGCTGTAGCAACGGTTGGACCTTCGCCAGCAGCGCTTGCTCCTCCTCATGGGGTAAGCTGTTGAGACCGATGAACTTTACCCAGTCATCGCCGTCCCGGCGCAGGAGGTATTTCACCAGGCCGTTGACGGGGTGGTCCGCGATGACCAGGTCCCAGTACTCCTCCATGGGTTGGCCGAAGAGGGTACGCCGCTCGAGCCGGATGCGGTAACGCTTCCGGCGGGCGTATTGGAACTCGGCAAGCAGCTGGTCTGTGGTCTCCTGGATGAGGATAAGGCTTTCCACTGTCATGTGCGGCGGGTTTTGGTCGAGGCGTTATGAAAAAATGGATCCTCTTCTCAAATGTATAGCTTATTAGGACTCCACGTTTACCGGTTTTTTATTTTTGGCGTCGGACGACCTGCCTCGGGGACGCTACCGGCTGCCGGCCGGCGCGTCGGTGTATTGCCGTTCTCCGTTCCGGCTACACGGCGGAGCGCCTGATTTCTGGCACAGATTTTTTAACGGATACGGAAAATAACGACCTATGTCTGCAGAACAACCTATGACCCCGGACCGCCCCATAAATGTCGGCCATATCGAACGCCTGGCATCGGTCCTGGCCGGCGCTTTCCTCGTCACCCACGTCATAAAACGGCACAAGATGCAATCGGTACTGTTTGCCGGGGGGGGGTACCTGTTGTACCGGGGCCTGACGGGCCACTGTTCCTTTTACGCGCTCGCGGGCGATCCCCGGAACGTGAACCTGAAAACCTGTGTCACCGTGAACCGTCCCCGCAATGAAGTATTTGGGTTGTGGAAGGACCTGGAAGGGCTGCCGCGGTTCATGAAGCACCTGGGCAGCGTGCAGCGGCTGGATGAGCACAGGTCGCTGTGGCAGATTGGCGCCCCCGAGGGCATGCCGACGGTACAATGGACGGCGGAGATCGTCCGGGACGAGGAAGGCAAAGAGCTATCCTGGCATTCGCTGCCCCACGCAACGATCAAGAATTCGGGTAAGGTCAACTTCTCGGATACGCCTTCGGGCGGTACCCGGATCGACGTTCACCTTTCTTATCGTCCGCCCCTCGGCAAGCTCGGCGAGGAGCTTGGCTGGCTTTTTAACGGGGTGCTACGGAAAAAAGTGCAGGAAGACATCCGGGGTTTCAAACAATTTGCGGAAAATCAAGGTATTCCTGCCTAACCACGACCTGGCCGCGGAGGGATACATAATAAGGCCCGCCTGTCAGGCGGGCCTTATCCTTTTCACATAGCGGGTTGTCAAACGACCGCGGCTTCCTCTTTTTCATCTTCGGGTTCCTCTTCAGCCTGCCGGGTGCGCTTGTCGTCCCAGGAATAGGCGGTGGCCTCGTGCTCGGCGTCGAGGTTGATCTCGGATTCGGCAATGTCCGTGAGCAAGGCGTCCGTTTGTTCTTCCTCCACCAGCGTCCTGTCTAAAAGGTCGGCGACCTGCTTGAGCCCCATGGTAAGGGACAACTGTACCAGGGTGCCGTAGGTAGCGATTTCATAGTGTTCCACTTTTTGGGCGGCCATGATGAGCGCTGCGTCCCGCGTCATGGTTCCCTCTTCGGTTTCCTGCATGATCTCCTCCGCTTCGGCCACGATGCCTTCGATGGCTTTGCATTCCTTTTGCTCAGGCTCCTTGCCGAGGATGGCGAACACCTTTTCCAGGCGGCGTACGTGGCGCTGGGTTTGGTGCAGGTGGTCTTCGAAGGCTTCCTTCAAGTCCTCGGTCGTGGCGGCCTCCTGCATCTTCGGCAGGCTCTCGAGTATCTTGTGCTCGGCCATATAGACATCGTGTAGCTGGGACAGGAAAAACTTTTCCAGCGCCCCGGCATTCCCCTGCGCGCTTTCGCCTCCGGTGGCTGCCTGAGGCCGTTGGGTCCGCGGTGTAGCAGGTTTGGCGGCCTTGACGGCGGTTTTCTGGGATGCCTGCCTGGACTTGGTCGTTGTACTGTTTCTTGGCATGGTGTTACGATTTTTTGCGCATGGCTGAATTTATCCGGATCTCGTCGCTATCGGGATGAGCGGCTGCCATAACCATTCCGGCCGGAGCGGCTGGTGAAGTGGCCCTGGGCATCGCGCGCCTGGTTGCGGTTACCGTTGCGGCTGCTGCCGTTTCGACTACTGTTACCGGACCGGCTGTTATTGCCGGAGCGGCTGTTACTCCCGGTGCGGCTGTTACTGTCGGAGCGGCCGTTACCGCCGGAGCGGCTGGCATAATGGCCCTGGGCGTCGCGCGCCTGGTTGCGGTTCCCGCCGCGATTGCCGCTGCTCCCGTTACCGCCGGTGCGGCTCGAAGAGGAACGGCCTGTGAAGTGGCCTTGCGCGTCGCGCGACTGGCTGCGGCTACCGCCGCGGCTGCTACGGCCCGAACGGCTGCCGGCGCTACCACGCCGTCCACCGCGCTCGTCTTCCCGCCCGCGTCCTCCGCCGCGTTCGTCGTTACCATAGGCGCCTCTCCTTTCGTGAGAAGCGCGTCCGCCTTCGCTGGCAATCCGTCGTTGTGTGTCGCGATCCATGGATGCAAATCCCCGGCCGCCCCCACGACCGCTCTCCTGGCGGCCATAGCGTTCTTCCCCGCGACGGCCATACCCCCCTTCTTCTTCCTCATAGCGGCGACCCCGGGGCTGATCGTACTCGTCTTCCTCCTCGTCCTCGTCCTCGTCCTCGTCATAATCCTCGTCGTAGTCTTCCTCTTCGTCCCCGTAACGGCCCCGGGGCTGATCGTACTCGTCTTCGTCGTCCTCTCCATAGTCTTCATCATAACGGTCGTCGTCATCGTAGTCCTCTTCTTCCCCGTAACCCCGGCCGCCGTAGCTCTGGCGGCTGCCGCCCTGGTCATATTGGTTCTGACGGCTGCCCTGACCATACCGGCCGCGGTCGTTACGGTCTACATCGGCGTATCCACGCCTTTCATCATTGTAGCGCATGTGTAAAATTTTTTGGTGTGTAAGAATTCGCGGTTAGCGTTTGGTAAGCGGCCACAAAAGCTATGCCTGTGCCAGGTTGCGCGAACGCCTTTGTAAAAAAGCGAGAAATACCTTTTCCTCCGTGTGCAGTCCGCCGGCGGTACCTTTCCGGTGGCTCCCCGCACGCAGGCGTAGCATAAACGGCTTTAGCGAGCCTGTTTCATAAGCGTTTAATAATTGCGGATCGATATAATATTTCTTGCATACCGTGGCGGTGTTCCCCAATCTGCAGGACACCTGGCGGATGACCTCGACGATCTGGCGTTTACATTCGGCGGCGGAGGCGGCGGGTTCGGCGCCGGCCAGAAGTTGTAACGCGTATACCGATCCCGCCCAGGTGCGAAAATCCTTGCACGAAAATTCCTCGCCGGCCGCTTCTCTGATGTATTCGTTGACTTCGCCCGAATCCAGGGGAAGGTGGCGGCCCGTCTCGTCCATATATTGAAAGAGCTCCTGGCCGGGTATTTCCATCACCTTTTTGAGCAATCGAACGAGGTGCTTCTCCTTCAGCTCGATCCGCTGCCTTACCCCTTTTTTGCCTTTGAACGTGAACAGCGCCGTTCCGCCATTGATGGATAAATGACGGTTCTGTAGCGTCGTGAGGCCGTAGGAACCATAAAGTTTCTCATAAACGGCGTTACCCACGCGAATCAGCGTTTCTTCCATGGTACGAAGGGCGATGGCGATGACTTTCCGCCGGTCCAATTCCTTTCGGCTCAGGTCTTCCTCCAGCCGTTTACGGATGCTTGGGAGACGCTTCCCAAATTCAAGGAGCCGGTGGAACTTCTTTTCGCTCCGCGTCTTATTCCAGGTGACATGGTACCGGTATTGTTTACGGCCCATGGCGTCGACGCCGGTTGCCTGCAGGTGGCCGTTTGGCCAGGGGCATATCCAGACGTCGGTCCAGGCGGGCGGGAGGACGAGCTTGTTGATGCGGTCCAACGTCTCCGGATCTTTTAAGGGCTTTCCCGTTTCATCCCGGTATACAAAGCCCTTGGCGCGCCGGACACGGGTATAGCCTGCGACACCGGGGCGGACATATCGAAGTTTTTCATCCATGTTTCGTTCCTTATCTATTGATGATATACCTCCCGTTTGGGTGCGGTACCTGCCCGGTTTATGAGCATTCCAACATATTCCTTGCCACAAGGGGCTCGCGCAGCAATGGCAACCTTTTGCCGGGCAGCCCCTTTTTCTGGATGAGCACCTTGAATCGGGCGCCCATGCCCAGCAACAATGCATGCTTCACCCGGGGCGGCACGCTGCCTCTATCCAGGTATTCGCCCATCCCGAGACCGAGCAGGAAGCAGGGCTGCGGCAACAACCCCTCGGTTTCGAGCCCCAACCGCCGCCCCCACCGGTGGATGTCCGTGAAGTTGACGTGCGCGGTGATGTCCTGCTCGCCCACCTTTTGATAGGGGTCTTCGCTCACCGTATGCCGGTGGTAACACATGAGTGTGCCACGGATACGCCCCGGGGAAAAATATTCCGTGGCGGTGTACCCGTAGTCTATGGTCATCAACCAGCCGCGTTTCAAGGCGCCGGCCACGTCGTTCAGCCAGCTTTTCGCCTCGAGGTTGATTTCGGTCCGGTACCCTTCCGGCAGCGCCACTTTCGACTCTTCGAAATAGTCATATAGCGCGGGCTCGGCTTTTTGCCTGCATTCGATAAAGTTGCCGGCGCTGTCGACATCCACCCAAACCTCTTGCAGGCCGCTCGCGGTTTCGACGAGGTGAACGGACAGGTTGTCGAGCAATTCATTGGAAAAGACGCAACCCTCCACCGGTCCCAGGCTTTTTATATCGTCTGCGTATTCTACACCAGCGCCCAATAAGGCACGCTCCCGTGTCCGCATGACGGGGCTTTTTTCGATGATGACGTAGGTGAGGTCATTGTGGAAAGCCGGGTTTGTCCGTATGTATTCGAGTATATCCCTGCAAAGCATCCCCGTACCCGCGCCATATTCGACAACGGTGAAGGGTTTTTTGCCCAACTGTTTCCACATCTGCTCCAGCTGCCGGCCGATTACGTACCCGACAGCCGGCGTGAGGTACGGGCTGGTATAGTAGTCGCCGTCCGCGCCAAGGGGCTGGTTAGGGCTCATGTAGTAACCCAGTTCCGGGTGATAGAGCGCCATTTCCATAAAATCCTTAAAGCGGATGGGGCCTTGCCCGCGGATGCGGCCGGCGATGATGTTTGCCAGGGTCATACGGTGATCGTACCATAATGGTGCCGGAGCGCGGGGCGCGTATCGCGCCCGGGGCGGGCGGCGGCGCGGGGCATATTTTTTGCGTTGAGTGCGGCTGTGAAAACGTTGCTAACCATTTGGTATTTTTTTCTTGCGTTGACCGCGCGAGCCCAGGATCACTTCGATAACCTGCACGGCAACAGGCTCATCGTAGCCAATGCGATGATCTACTCGGAGGATTCTTCGCACCACCCGGTCAAGCCCAGGCTGCACGGCGCCCTCAGCGCGACCGGGATCGCCAGCAACGCGAACGGCATCAAATCGTATACGTTCAGCAACAACTTCAAGGGCAGCATCGTGACCCGGGACGTGACGATCAACCTAACGGGCAGCTATGTCTATGGGGAGACCGCTAACATCCTTTCCAACAATGACTTTACGACCTCCCTGGACGCCAACGTATACGAGCACCCCTCGAAATTATATTATTGGGTGCTGGCGGATTACACCTCCAGCCATTCCCTGCTGATCAACCGGCAGGAGCAGGCGGGCGCGGGCGCGGGCTACAACCTGATCGATAAGAAAAAGGCGACCCTCAACGTCAGCGACGGGTTGCTTTACGAGAACGGCGACCTTTACGACAGCCTCTACGGCGGCCCTAACGGCAGCGTCTACCAGCGGGATATCTATTCCACGATCCGCAATTCGGTCAGGGTCCTGGGGCACTGGGTTGTCTGGAACAAGGTGTCGCTGGACGCGACCTGGTATTACCAGAACGCGTTGTCGAACAGCGCGGATTATATCATGAAGGTGAATGCCGCGGCGTCGGTGAAGCTGCGCAGCTGGCTGAGCTTTACTACGAGCTATGCGTTCAACCGGTTTACGCGGACGCGGACGGAGAATTCGCTGCTTACGTTTGGGTTGACGCTTTCGCATTAATTTTGCAAATGGGCTATCGCCCGGGCGCACATTGCGGGAAGGCCATCGCCCGGGCGCACATCGCGGGCCGGTCTAAATTTTTATGGCACTACAAAGCGCAGGTATATTGCTCTATCGCATACGCGGGGGATTGGAGGTCTTCCTGGTCCACCCAGGGGGGCCGTTTTTCACAAAAAAGGACGCCGGTTCGTGGACGATTCCCAAGGGAGAATTCACGTTTTCCGAGGAAACGCTGGACGCGGCGGTGAGGGAGTTTTACGAGGAGACGGGCGTCCGCCCAGCGGGGCCGTTCGCCGCGCTTACGGCCATACGGCAGAAGGGCGGGAAGACGGTACATGCATGGGCGGCCGAGGGTGATATGGACGCCTCGGCTATTGTGAGCAACACTTTTGAGATCGAGTGGCCGCCGCGGTCCGGGCGCAGGCAATCTTTCC
Source organism: Dinghuibacter sp. (assembly GCF_035492835.1). Taxonomy (NCBI): domain Bacteria; kingdom Pseudomonadati; phylum Bacteroidota; class Chitinophagia; order Chitinophagales; family Chitinophagaceae; genus Dinghuibacter; species Dinghuibacter sp. Next base: position 10,282 of record NZ_DATJIY010000211.1, on the reverse strand, counting down.
CGGAGGTTGACCGGGCGGGATGGTTCGATGCCGCCACGGCAAGGATCAAGATCAATGCGGCACAAGCGGCGCTGATCGTGGAGCTCGAGTCGCGGTTGGGGGCGTGAGCGCCCGTCAGGCGCCGGACTTGTCCCAGGCGGAAGCCCAGGCGATAGCCTCGGTGAGGTCTTTGGTGTGAAATCCTTTGTACTCCCCGGGGACAAAATGACCCACCGTATTGGTGAAGTTCCGGACGCCTTCCTGGTCGGAGACGATGGCGACACGGTGCCACCGGGCGATTTCTTTCAAACCCAGCCATGCGTCCCGCATCCAGGCGGCCGCGGTGAAATTCTTCAGTGGCGTGTCGACGACAAACACGTAGTTCAATGGTTTATGTTCATCGGTTTGCGTGTCCACCTTGGGAAATACGATGCGATCGTAGTCCTCCTTCGTCACTTCGCCGGTCGCCCGAAAGGCGATGACGTTGTCGGGTGTATCGTGCAATTGCTCTATCATAGGTGTAATTTATCCCATGATAGTGCAACTACCGTTCCATGCGCCGCGTGGCGCTCAGCTGGGGCACGCGGATAACCGAAGGGCGCGCGGGCAGCAGAGGCGCGGGGGACGGCGGCGGTGCGTGGAGACGGCGGTGAGCGCTATTCCACGCCCCACAGGCAATCCGCGAACCAGCGCCTGCTATCCTGAAAGGACGTTATTGGGTAGAACCCCGCGGAAAGCGCCATGCGGTCCGCTTCCTGGAGGCTATACTTCTGCGAGATCTCCATATAGACCGGTTCGTTTTCCTGGAAATCGATGGGGACGCCGTCGATATATACGCGGTGGGCGCGGCGGGAAAAGAGATAGCTTTTGCAGCTCCCGGTCAGGGGATCATAGGTGGGAAAGTGCTCGAAGTCGTCCAGGTCGAAGGTGGCGCTCAGCTCCCGGTTGATCCGTGTCAACAAATTCAGGTTGAAGGCTTTTGTGACACCTTGGCGGTCGTTGTATGCGTCCAAAATGACATGCGGGTCCTTTTTGAGGTCAAAACCGATAAGGAGCAGGTCGCCCGGCTGGAGCTGCTTGCGGATGGCCTGGCAGAACTGGAGAGCTTCGCCGGGGTGGAAATTGCCGATGTTGGCGCCCATGAGCAGCACCACCTTATGTTTGCGGCTCAGCGCACCCGCGGCCTGGAGCATGTCGAAGTATTCGCCGTTGAGCCCCTTGTAGCGCAGGGCCGGGAGCTCCATCGGCAGGTATTCTTCCAGGGAGCGGATGACGTTGGTGGAGATATCGACAGGGAAATAGGTAAAATCAACGCCTTCATCCAGCAGGTCCCGCAACAGGAAGCGGGTCTTGGTGGCGTCACCCGCGCCCAGCTCTACCAGGTCGAATTCCCCGGTATGGGCGCGGATGGCCCGGATGATGTCCCGGGTCTGGTTGGACAAAATGTCCATTTCGCAGCCGGTCAGGTAGTACTCGGGGACCTGCATGATCTCCTGGAAGAGCCGGTCTCCCGCGGCATCATAGAAATACTTGGAATCCAGTCTTTTGGGGGTTCCGGTCAGGCCTTTGAGGATGTCTTCGCGGAAGTCGGAGGGAGCCGCCGTCGGCGCGCTCCGCTGTGGAACGATCGTAAAGGTGTGCATGCGCAAGTCGTTTACCGTGACAGATGGTGACGAATGATGACAGAATCTTTTACCGAGCTAATCTTATGCCAGTGAATTGCCAGCGGGCGGAGGGATGGAAAAAATTGCGGTAGGTCGGCCGGCTGTGTCCGGGCGGCGTCACTTCGCTGGCGCCCCTCAGGACCATCTGGCTGATCATGAATTTACCGTTATATTCCCCTATCGCCCCGGGGGCCTTTACAAAACCGGGGTACGGCAAATACGCGCTTTCCGTCCATTCCCACCGTTTACCCCAGTCCAGCTCCGGCGACGCGACCTCCCATTCCGCCTCCGTCGGGAGCCGGGCCCCCTTCCAGGAGGCATAGGCCGCGGCCTCGTAATAACTTACGTGACAAACGGGGTCGTTGGGTTCGATCAATTGCAATCCCTGCCAGGAATAATACATCCATTCGCCCGGCGCGTCGGCATCCGGCGCTTCGCCGGCGTCGTCGAAGTGGTACCAGTAGAGCGGGGCTTTGACCTTATTTTTGTTTACCCAGTCCCAACCTTCTGAGTGCCAATAGCAAAAGTCCTCGTACCCTCCGGCCTCGATAAATTCGAGGTATTCCTTGTTGGTCACCAGCCCCGGCGCGATAGCGTAGGGCTGCAAATAGACCCGGTGGCGGTTTAACTCGTTGTCAAAACAGAAACCTTTTCCGTCGTGACCGATCTCCGCCACCCCGCCAGGGTTGGAGACCCATTCGATCACGCGCAGTCTGCCCGTTTTCCCGTCGTTGCGGCCACTGTAACCCGGGCCGTAAATGGATTTGCCGTAGGCGGGGAACAGGGGGTTATGCCCGAGGATATATTTGATGTCGGTGCAGAGCAATTCCTGGTGTTGCTCCTCGTGGTTGAAACCCAGCACCACGAGCTCGTGCAGGTTGACGGACATCTGCTCGTCCTTCAGGAAATTGCGCATCGCCTCGTCTACGTGGGCGCGGTACCGGTAGACGTCGGCGACGGTCGGCCGGCTGAGGTTCCCCCTGTCGGTGCGGATCACCCTGGCGCCTACGGATTCGTAATAGCTGTTGAAGACAAAATTATAGTCGGGGTTGAACTCGGTATAGCCCTCCACGTGCGGCTTGAGGATAAAGGTTTCGAAAAACCAGCTGGTATGCCCCAGGTGCCATTTGGGCGGGCTGACGTCGACGATGGGCTGCACGACATAGTCCTCGGTCTCGAGCGGCCGGCAGATCGATTCGGTCCTTTCCCGAACGAGTATGTATTGATCCGATAGGTTCATAGCTTAATAAGTTTGTTTGATGAGGTCTGTGATGGTTTGGAGATGCAGCTTCCGGGCTTCGTCCGCGCGCATCATCAGGGCATAGGTGTTGTTGAAGCCTATAGGTTTCAGCCATTTGATTCCAAAGCGTTGCACAAAAGCCGTTCCAACGTAGTCATAGACCCTGGACGGGTCGGGGCCGATCGAGTCCACGGTGGCTTCGGGCGTATGCAGTATGGCCAACAGCCCCGTGCCCGTATATTCCGGGTAGAGGTCGATTTCCCCTGCCTGCAAGGCATTGAAACAGATGATGGTGCCGCCGAGGCCGGTCTTGGTGACGGCGCGGAGCGACGTGAATCCCTCTACGAGGTATTTGTACATATTGGCGAGAATGTAGCCGTCGCCAAAGATTTTTGAGCCGATCACGATCGTGCCGGAGGGCTCGGCTGCGCCGCCGGGCACGCGGTAGAGTCCCTTGCTCACGAGAAAATCTTTCGCCACGGCCTCCGGGCTCTCCTTGAGAAAGTCCACGCGATAGTTGAGGTCCGTCATGACACTATCGTTGATGAGCCCCGACAGGGTATCGAGCACACGCTCGAGCCCGGGATGGGCTTTTAATGTCGCCTGGCGGACAATGGGCGCGGCGTAGTATGGCGGGAAGAGGTGTTTGTCGTCGCGCAGGATCGTCAGGTGGAAGGCGCGGACGCGCCCGTCGGTGCTGCTGCCGCTGATGACGTCGAGCTTCTTTTCGGCGACGGCATTGTACATGATGTTATCGTTGATCACGAGCGGGCGTAACCGCAGCCCGTACACCTGGCGCAACCCGAGGTAACCGTCGCGGCGGCCCATGAACTCGGGCGTAAAGCCGGCGCGCAGCTTACCGTCGCCCGCGCCGGGCAGGAAATAAAACGAGGACAGCAGCACCACCGCCAGCGGCGCGGCCCAGACGAAGCTTCGCCAGCGGTTGAGCCGGACGCGCTGGAGCAGCGACAACAGCCAGTCCAGTACCAGCGCCAGGAGTGCGGCGGGGATGGCGCCGGCGAGGATCATATTGGTATTGTTGAGGGCGATCCCGCCAAAGATGAACTCGCCGAGACCGCCCGCGGCTATATAGGCGGCCAGGGTGGCGACGCCGACGTTGATAACAGTGGCGGTGCGGATACCCGCCATGATAACGGGCATGGCCAGCGGCAGCTGGACGCGGAAAAGGATCTGACCGCCCCGCATCCCCATGCCCCGGGCGGCGTCCATCACGATGGGGTTGACGCCGGTGATCCCGGTATAGGTGTTCCGGATGATCGGTAGCAGCGCGTAGAGGAAAAGCGCGGCGATGGCGGGTTTGGCGCCGATACCGAGGATCGGGATCATAAAGCCCAGCAGGGCGATCGAGGGAATGGTTTGAAGGACGCCGGCCACGCCCAGCACGCCGCCCGCAAGCCGCCGCTGCCGGCTGATGAGGATGCCCAGGGAAATGCCCGCGACCATCGCGAAAAACAGCGAGATAAACGTCAGCCCGATGTGTACCACGGTTTGCTCCAGCAGCTTGGGATACTGCTGGCGCACAAATTCGAAAAAGCCGGAGGTCTGCGTGGGCATCAGCGATTTTTATAGGCGTGAAAAGCGGTGAAAAGATCTCCGGCGCCCACCGTTTTTGTCGCGCCATCGTGCGTGAGGGCGACGCGGTCGTCGGGCGCCGCCAAGGTCGCCTCCAGGGCCTCCCGGAGGGGGGCGTCGGCGGACAGCGGGCGCGCGGCGGCGACAGACGCGGAAGGCGGCAGCGCCTCCCACACGTCGCGCACGCGCACCACCCCCAGCTCCAGCGCCAACCGCTGGCTCTCAAAAAAAGCGCGGACGAAGTCGCTGGCGGGGCGGAATAAAAGGTCGGCGGGGCTGCCCCACTGGGCGATGCGGCCTTCCGTCATCAGGACGACGCGGTCGCCGAGCTCGAAGGCCTCCTCCACGTCGTGGGTCACGAGTATGACGGTTCGTCTGTTCACCGAATTCAGGGATTTGAAGTCTTTGCGGATGTCCACCCGGGTGATGGGGTCCAGGGCGCCAAAAGGCTCGTCCATCAGTAGTATCGGCTGATCCGCGACCAAAGCCCTGGCGAGTCCGACGCGTTGCGCCTGTCCGCCGCTGAGCTCCGAGGGATAGGCGTCGCGGTAGCGGTCGGGGGGCAGGCTGAGCTTTTCAAGCAGGGCGGTCGTCCGGTCGGCGATCCGTCTGGCATCCCAACGAAGCAGACGCGGCACCACGGCGATATTCTCGGCCACGGTATAGTGGGGAAAAAGACCGCTCTCCTGGAGTACATACCCCATGCCGCGTCTCAGGGTCTCCGGGGAAACATCCTGGATATTCCGGCCCTGAATGGTGATGGCGCCGCCGCTGGGCTCCACGAGGCGGTTGATCATCCTTAAGGTGGTCGTCTTGCCGCTGCCGCTGGTGCCCAGCAGGACGAGGGTTTCGCCCTCGTCCACCTCGAAGGAGACGTTGTCCACGGCGGGTCGCGCCGCGGACAGCGAACCGTTAACCCGCGCGAATGATTTGGTGACGCCTTCGAGTTTGATCATAACCGGCCCAATTTACTAATATATTTAGCAAATCAATGTTCCAGGGTAAGAAATAAATTATTGATCGACTCCGCGTATAACGGGTGGGCAAACACCATGTCGCGGAGGTGGTCGTAGGTAACGGTCCCGGTCATCGCCATCTGCAGGATGGTCATGATTTCACCGCCTTCCGTGCCCAGGATCGCGGCGCCGAGGATTTGCCGGGTCTCGGTGTCGACGACGGCCTTCATGAGCCCCCGGGTGTCCCCGGTTTCGATGGCCCGGGCCACGTGGGTCATGGGTAGCGTGGCCACCTGTATAGGGCGACCCTGGGCGCGGGCCTCGGTTTCGGTGAGGCCGATGCGACCCAGCTGCGGGTCGGTGAATACGGTATAGGGGACCTGGCGGTCCGTGGTGGAGAGCCGTCGCCCCTGGAGAATATTAGCGGCTATGATGACATAGTCGTTGTAGGAAATATGGGTAAACGCGGGGCCACCCTTGACGTCGCCCAGCGCGTAGACCCCAGGGACGCTGGTTTCGAGGTATTCGTTTACTTTTATAAAGCCATGGGCGTCGACGGCGATGCCGGCTTTATCGACGCCCAGCGCGGCGGTCCCGGCGGCACGGCCGGTGGCGACCAGGAGGTGCGAGCCGCTGACCGGGCCCGCGGACGTCTCCAACGTAACCGCCGCGGTATCGGCCACCCCAGCGCCGGACCACACCCGTTCGACGGACGTACCCAGCAGGATCCGTATCCCCTCCCCTTCCAGTATGTCCCGCATGGCGTCGCGGATGTCCTGGTCTTCGCGGGCCATCAGCGCGGCGCCCCGTTCTATGATCGTGACCTCGCTCCCCAGGCGGCGGAACAGCTGGCCCATTTCGAGGGCGATATAGCCGCCGCCGAGCACGATCAGGTGCCGCGGGACGACCGGGATGTCCAGGATGGTCTTTGAGGTGAGGTATGGGATGTCTTTCAGGCCGTCCAGGGCCGGGATCACGGGGCTGCACCCGGTATTGATAAAAATCCGGTCGGCGGTATGGGTTGCGCCGCCCGCGCTAAGTGTCTTTTCTCCGGTGAAGACGGCGTTCTCGCGGATGAGGGTGAGGTTGGGCATCACCAGCCCCTTTTCGTTGGACGTCCGGGCGGAATCAACCACTTGGTTTTTGCGGGCGATGATGGCGGCCAGGTCGATCGTCAGCCCTTCGGTATGGATGCCGCGGTCGCCGGCCGTCCTTACGGTTTGGGCTATCCTGGCGTCGGCGATCATCGTCTTGGTGGGGGTGCAGCCTTCGTTGACACAGGTACCGCCAACGTGCTCTTTTTCAAAGATGACGGTGTTTAATCCTGCTTTGGCCAGCTTCCTTGCCAGCGGGGTGCCGGCCTGGCCGGACCCGACGACAATGGCATCCCAATTGTGATGAGTAGGTGTCATATCGTAAATTACCTCTTCAAAATTAAGCCTATCATGATGGATACAAAAAATAACGCGGAATTGACAAAGACGCTGGTCGACAACCTCCGGACCAGCCACGCGCACGCTACGCTCGAGAAAGCGTTGCGCGGATTACCCGAGGACGACCGGGGCCTGGTGATAAAGGGACTGCCCTATAGCATCTGGCAGCTGGTCGAGCATCTCCGGATTACCCAGTGGGACATGGTCATGTTCTCGATCGACTCGTCTCACGTCTCCCCCTCCTGGCCCGAGGGCTATTGGCCCGCCAACCCCCGACCCGCTTCGGATCGGGTGTGGAAGGAGAGCCTCCGGAAATTCGAGGAAGACCGGGATACGTTTATCCGGCACCTCGAAAAGCCCGATACCGACCTCTTCACGCCCTTTCGTCACGGGGACGGCCAGACGCTCCTGCAGGAAGCGCTGCAAATCATCGACCACAATGCGTACCACACGGCGGAAATAATCGTTATGCGGCGGTTGCTGGGGAATTGGAAGGGCTAAAGCGGCGCCGCCGGGCCACGCTTTAGCGAACGCGCGTCGCCTTTCGTATCTTCACCGCATGCCCTTCCCTGCCACCTACTCCACGCTAGCCCCTGACGCCCTGGCGGCGATGACCGCCACCCGATATGGACTTGACCGGCCGCGATGCGCGCTTATTTCCCGCGGCGTGGGTGATACTTACCTGGTGGAATCCACCGAAGGCAGGGCGATCCTTCGTGTCTACCGCTCGACCCACCGCAGCCCGGCGCAGATCGCCACCGAGCTGAAGGTGTTGCTGACGGCGTGGGAGGCCGGGGTGTCGGTGTCGTATCCCCTCCCGGACCGTCAGGGCTTGTATATGCAAACGCTCGACGCGATCGAAGGACCCCGGTACGCAGCGCTCTTCACGTTCGCTGGGGGACGTTCCGTGGCGCAACCCGACGTGGCTCAGGCACGCGGCCTCGGACGCGAAGTCGCAAAGTTCCACAAGGTGACCGAGGACTGGGTCTACGACGGCAGTCGTTGGAGGTATGACCTCGAAACGACGCTCTTCGGACCTTTGCGGGCGGTGAAGCCTTTTTTTTCCGAATATCCGGAAGGCCACACCTGGTTGATGGAGGCCGCGGAACGGACGGCGAGGGTGCTGGAGACCCTCGAATTGCCGCAGGGCTACATCCACTTCGACTTTTTGCCCAAGAACTTCCACTACCCGGAGCGACCCGTGGGGCGCGATGCGGGCGACGCCCCCACCCTCTTCGACTTCGATTTTTTGGGTTTTGGCTGGTTTGCACATGACATAATGAGCTATTGGCAGCACTTAGAGACGGAAGTTTTTACGCGGAGGATGGAAAGAGGGGTTGCCGACGCGATCTACGCGGGGTTCCTGGAGGGGTATACCGGCGAGCGCGCGCTGACTGCAGGGGAGCTTGGCGTAATACCGCACCTGAGGCTGGGCTTCTGGGTGTTTTATATGGGTTTTCATACGACACACGACCAATTCCTGCCCTACCTGCAAACCGGGTCGCTCCGGCCGCGGGTCGAGGCTTTAAAAAGAATGATAACATGAGAAGACTGCAATCGATCGACGTCTTTCGCGCCCTGACTATGTTCTTTATGATCTTTGTCAACGACCTGGACCCGATACCGGGCGTACCGGAATGGATCAAGCACGTGGGCCGGGATACCGACGGGCTGGGGTTCGCGGACACGATCTTCCCGGCCTTTTTGTTTATCGTCGGTCTGTCGATCCCGTTTGCCATCGGGAACCGGATCAAGCGGGGTGATGCGCCGGGCCGCCTTTGGACGCACATACTGCTGAGGGCGCTGGCGCTGCTCGTCATGGGTTTTTTCCAGGTGAACCTGGAAAGCTATGACGCCACACAGGCTGTGTTGTCCAAACCGATTTGGGAAATAGCCGTTACCGTTAGTTTCTTCGCCATCTGGCTGGACTTCCCCAAAACGATGTCGCGTCAGCGCCGGCTCGCCATCCAATGGATGGGGATCATGCTGCTGGCGATCATGGCGTTGCTCTACAAGGGCAAGGAAGGCACGCTGGCGCCGCACTGGTGGGGCATCCTGGGGCTGATCGGCTGGTCGTACCTGTTGTGCGCGGGCATCTACCTGCTGTGCAAGGGCAAGGCGTGGGTGCTGGCGGCGGCCGGCATTTTTTTTCTGGTCTTCAACATCGCCGTACACGCGCACTGGCTGGAGGCCCTTTCCGATGTCAAGCCTTATATATGGGTGGTGGGGAACGGTTCGATGCCGGCGCTGACGATGGGCGGGGTGCTGGCGGGTGCGTGGTATAACGGGCATCCGCGACGCCGTTTTTTTGCGGGCGCGGTACTCGCGGGCATCCTGCTGATCGCGCTGGGCTTCGCGCTCCGCGGCCTCGGCGGCATTTCCAAGATACGCGACACGCCGTCCTGGGTGTTGATCTGCATGGGCATCAGCGTGCTGTGCTTTGACCTGTTCACCTGGTTGGTAGACAAAGAAAACAAGGCGCGCTGGTTCGCGTGGCTCAAACCCGCGGGCACGAGCACGCTCACGTGTTACCTCGTCCCATATCTGTTGTATTCGCTATATATGCTCGTACACTTCAAGTTCCCGCCGTTGCTGGCGGAGGGTACCGGTGGTCTCATCAAGTCCTTGGCGACGGCCGCGCTGGTCGTGTGGATCACGGGTTTGCTGGAAAAGGCGCGGTTACGCTTGAAGATATAATGCCACGTGTCTGGGCACGGCTTTTGTAAAAGGGTTAGTTAAAAACGCTAACGATTATGAAATTCAACCCGACCCGGCCGTACCTGTTACTGGCCCTCAGCACTTTTTTGGCTGCCGCCTGTAGTAAGAGCAGCAACAACAACACACCCGCCGCGTCGACCTTCGACGCCAACTTCATGGTAGCCGCCTCGTACGCGAACCAGGACGAAATCGCCTCCAGTAAGCTGGCGGTTACCCAAAGCACCAGCCTGGGCGTCACCGGTTTTGCGGGGACCCTCGTCGCAGACCACACCGCGGCCGAGTCCACGCTGGCGACGCTGGCCGACAGCCTGCACGTCACGCTTCCCGGCGGACCGGACTCCACCCACCTGACAGCCAACACGATCCTCACCGGCATGTCGGGCGCTACCTTTGATACCTCCTATATACATCTGATGATCCGGGACCACCAAGCCGCCATTGTGCTTTTCCAATCGGAGATCGACAGCGGCATGGACGCCGGCGTCAAGACGTATGCGACGCTGACGTTGCCAAAGCTGCAGATGCACCTGCAGGCCGCGGATAGCCTTTATACGGTGCTGCAGACGAACCCGCAATAGCGTAGTTCTACGGTTCCTTTTGCGCCGGCGACGCCCTATCTTAAGGGAATGGATAAATCCCCGGACCCGCTGGCGGTCATCAGGAACCTCGTCATCGTCGTCGGTATATACCTCTACTTTA
>NZ_DATJIY010000210.1:0-17126 GCF_035492835.1 Dinghuibacter sp. | reverse complement strand
CTTCCCCCACCGATCCTACTACCGATTCCGATTCCAATCAACTGGCCTGACCCGCGCCGGCGCCCGAAGCCTGCCGGCCGTGTGGGAGGGGTGAGGTGCCTCTTTTATCCCGTTTTGCTGTGACTCACAGCAAAACGGGATAAAAGAGGCACCTCACCCCTCCCACACGGCCGGCAGGCTTAGGGCGCCGGCGCGGGTCAGGCCAGTTGATTGGAATCGGAATCGGTATTGGGATCGGTGGGGGAAGGCCGGCGGAGGCGGTTGAGGAAGGGGCGGACGAATTTGAAGAAGCGGTAGTAGAACTCTTTGCTGAAAAGTTGGGAGTCTTGCATGGCCTTGTAGGTGAGGAAAAGACCGATGGGGGTCATGCAGAGGACGGAGAGCCACATGCCCATGAAGACCGTCATTTGGCCGCCGCGGGCGAACTTCTCGCCGAAGGTGTTCAGGAGGTGGAAGATGACGAAGAAGATGACGGCGCATACGAGGGGCATGCCGAGACCGCCTTTGCGGATGATCGAGCCCAGTGGGGCGCCGATCAGGAAAAGGACCATGCACGCAACGCTCAAGGCGAACTTACGGTGCCATTCCACCCAGTGGACGCGGATGTTGGTCTCCATCCCGCTGTATTCGAGCTGTTGAATGTCTACCTGGTTGCGCATACCGGTGAGGGCGGAGTTCGCGCGCTCGTCCACCGACCATTTCAGGGAGTCGGGGATGTGGAAGCGCCGGAAGGGGCGGGCTTCGGCGATGTGCCAGACGCTGTCGCTGTTGATGCGGTTGTAGCGTTGGTAAGAGCGGATGCCGAGGTTGTTGTTGCGTACGAAGGCCGAGGCGGTTTTATTCAGGGAATCGAGGGCGATATGCAACTGCCGGACGCTGAGCATCTGGGCGTTGTTCCGGTAGAGGCTGTCGGTGGACCGGTTGATGGCGAAGGAGCTCAGGTCGAAGTGCTTGGTGTAGTCCTTGAAACCGAGCCGGATGAAGTCGGTGGCCATGGAGTACCGGGGCCCTTTTTCCTGGTAGTAGACGCCCTTGACGAGTTTGAAGTTGAGGGTCTGTTTGTCGGCCGAAAGGCTCATGACGCCTTTGTCGGCCGAGATCATGTTGTCCTGGAGAATGTTGCTTTGCTCGAAGATGACGACGTTGTCGATGAGGCTGCCGGTCTTGTCCTTTTTGCTGATTTTGATGGTATAGCCGGGCATCTTGTTGTAAAAGACGCCTTCCTTGATGTCGAACGCGGGTTTTTTGAGCTGTATGTCCTGTAACAGGGTTTCGAATTTCAGGTTGGCGACGGGGATGACGTAATTGGCGAACAGGAAGGCCATGAGGCAAAGCCCTGCGGAAATCCATAGCAGGGGCCGCATAAAACGAAGCAGGGGTATCCCGGCGGATTTGATGGCGACCAGCTCAAAGCTTTCCCCCAGGTTGCCGAAGGTCATGATGGAGCTCAGGAGAATGGCCAGCGGGAGCGCGATGGGTACCCATGTCGTGGTAACCAGACCGGTCAGCTCCAGCAGCGTAAATGTATCCAATCCTTTACCGACGAGGTCGTCGATGTATTTCCAGAAAAACTGCATCACCAGGATGAACAGGGCGATGAGAAACGTAATCAGGAACGGGCCGATAAACGCCTTGATGATGAGCCGGTCTAGTTTTTTGATCACGGAAAAGTCGGTTTCTTGGTACCTTGTAATGATGCAGGCCACAAAAATACGGCTTTCGCCAGAGGAAAAGGCCCTGGTCCTCGACCCCGCCTGGATTTTAACCAAACGTTCGGTGATGGAAAAGGCCGGCGCGCTCCTGGGTGGAGTGGCGGAGCGTTACCAGGCGTTGATGGGTCAATACGGGACGTCGGCCGGGCCGCTGGGACCGATTGCCGTCAGGTTCCCTAAACTGTCGCGGGGAGAAAACTACCGGGGCCTGCCCTATCTGATCCTGGATTATCCGGCGGTTTTCGATAAAGAAAACGTTTTTGCCATAAGGACGATGTTCTGGTGGGGGCACTACTTTTCGATCACCCTTCACCTGAAAGGCGTTTACCGGGAACGGTACCTGCCGGCCCTGCTGGGGAATATCCCGGCAACGGGGGAATGGCACGTGGCGGTTTCGGAAGACGAATGGACGCACGCGGTGGAGGAGGGGACCTATGTGCGATGGGATGGCGCAGGCGGCGTCCGGGGAGGGCATTATCCGGGGCTGCCATATTTCAAGATCGCGTCTGTTTTACCGCTGGTGCATTGGGATGGGGCCGCGGACTGGCTGGAGGATCGCTTCGGGGAAGTGGTCGGCTGGCTGTGCGGCGACGGGGGGAGGGGCTAGTTGCCCAGGCGGTGGAAGAGGTCTTTTACCTGATATTCCCAGAGCTGACTCTGATCGGCTACCTCTCGCTTTTCAGCAAAGTCTCTGATAACCAGTATTGTTTGATTGGTTACTTCCGATTTTTCAATGCGGAACTCGAAGAATTCGTCCGTAGGTGCGGCTAGCCAGTGAAAGCGTATAAATTTATCGATTTCTGTTTCTACCACCTGTGCTTTTTCGATCGTGCCATTCCATGAAAAGCTAAACATCCCTTCGCGTTCATCGACCTTGTCTGCAAACCATTCCTGGAGCCCCGCAGGAGTAGAGAGAAATTCATATAAAATCGTAGGAGAGCACCTGACTGGATATTCCAGTGTATATTGTACCTTTTTACTCATTCCTTCATAAGTTAATCCCGTGATACGTCAATGTGTTCCGCCGCAGGGCTCCGTGGGTTAATGTAGCCCTGCGGCGGAACACCAGCTAAGTGACTGGCCTTTCGGGCGACGCCCTACGGCGTCTTGCAATAATAGGAAATAAATAATCACTTCAAAATTTTTTTGAAAGTATTTCCCGGGCCACGCTGCGACAAAACTTACCACTTTCGGGTACGTACTATTACTGATTATAGTTTGGATAACAAGTTTTTTTTGGCCTGTATTATAAATCTATTTAACTTTTCTACCGAAATCCTTGCTGAGATTGACTGTTTAGAATGTCGCCGTCCAGATACCAGAGCCGAGTTGTGACCATGTGACCCGAACCCACCTTTGATTTCATCCACTTCCCTTGATTGCCAAAACACCCTATATATGAGCATGCGTCAACTCAAGATCACCAAATCCATTACCAACCGCGAGTCCCAGAGCCTCGAAAAGTACCTGCAGGAGATCGGCAAGGTAGAATTGCTGGCCCCTGAAGACGAGGTAAAGCTGGCGGTCAGGATCAAACAAGGTGATCAGGCGGCGCTGGAACGGCTTACCAAAGCTAACCTGAGGTTTGTAGTTTCAGTGGCCAAACAATACCAAAACCAGGGGCTTTCCCTGAGCGACCTGATCAACGAGGGGAACCTCGGTCTGATCAAGGCTGCCCAGCGTTTCGACGAAACCCGTGGCTTCAAATTCATTTCCTACGCCGTTTGGTGGATCCGCCAGAGCATATTGCAGGCCCTGGCCGAACAAAGCCGTATCGTAAGGCTCCCCCTCAACAAGGTGGGGCTGACCAACCGGATCAACAAAGCATTTTCCAGCCTGGAGCAGGAGTATGAGCGGGAACCTTCCCCGGAAGAGCTGGCGGAAGTCCTGGAAATGGACACCGACGAGGTGGCCGCCACGCTGGGCGTTGCCGCCCGGCACGTAAGCATGGACGCGCCCTTTGCGGAAGGTGAGGACAACACCCTGATCGACGTCCTGGAGAACCCGAACGCGGAATCTGCCGACGCAGCCATCGAACACGACGAATCCCTGAAGACCGAAATATCCCGATCGCTGCAAACGCTGACCGACCGGCAAAAGGAGGTTATCCGCTATTTCTTCGGCATTGGCGTGGACCATCCCATGAGCCTGGAGGACATCGGGGAGAAATTTAACCTCACCCGGGAACGCGTCCGCCAGATTAAGGACAAGGCGATCAACAAATTACGCTCAAACAGCCGTTGCCGACTGCTGAGAAATTACCTGGGAGCTTAGGGTTGCCAGGGAGGCTGCCCGATCTCGGGCTCGCCGGAAAATCGTATATTCGCGCTTGAAATAGGAGCCGCCTCCACCAGGGGGCGGCTCTTTTATCCTAGATACAGGCAAAGAAGTACTAATTTATTATGTTTGAAAGTCTTAGCGAACGGTTAGAGACTGCGTTCAAGCAGGTTAAGGGCCAGGGCAGGATTACCGATCTGAACATCGCGGCCACCGTTAAGGAAATCCGTAAGGCGCTGGTCGACGCGGACGTCAACTACAAGATCGCCAAAGAATTCACCGACAAGGTCAAGGATAAAGCCGTAGGGGAAAAGGTCATCAACGCCATTTCCCCGGGGCAGCTCATGGTCAAGATCGTCAAGGACGAGCTGGCCACGCTGATGGGCGGAGACGCTACCGAGCTGGTGCTGAAAGGTAGCCCGGCGGTGATCCTCGTTGCCGGTCTCCAGGGGTCGGGTAAAACGACATTTAGCGGTAAACTGGCCAACTATTTAAAAAATAAGAAAGGCAAATCGCCCCTGCTGGTGGCGGCGGATATATACCGGCCGGCGGCCATCGACCAGCTGAAGGTGCTGGGCGGCCAGGTGGGGGTGGACGTATACAGCGAGCCGGATACCAAGGATGCCGTACAGATCGCCCGGAACGCGATCAACGAAGCCAGGTCCAAAAACAAGAACGTGGTCATCATCGATACGGCCGGCCGTCTGGCCGTGGACGAGGCGATGATGCAGGAAGTGGCGGCGATCAAGGCGGCGGTACAACCGCAGGAGATCCTGTTCGTCGTGGACTCGATGACGGGTCAGGACGCGGTGAATACGGCCAAGGCATTTAATGACCGGCTCGACTTCGGAGGTGTAGTCCTGACGAAACTGGACGGGGACACCCGTGGCGGGGCGGCGCTGTCGATCCGCTATATGGTGGAAAAGCCCATCAAGTTCGTGAGCAGCGGCGAAAAGCTGGACACCCTGGATGTTTTTTACCCGGAGCGTATGGCACAACGTATCCTGGGAATGGGGGACATCACGACCCTGGTGGAGAAGGCCCAGGAGCAATTCGACGCCGAACAGGCCGCCAGGCTGGAAAAGAAGATCCGGAAAAACCAATTCGATTTCGCGGACTTTAAACAACAGCTGGAACAGATTAAAAAAATGGGCAATATAAAGGATTTGCTCGGGATGATCCCAGGGGTAGGAAAGGCGGTAAAGGATTTGGACATCAGTGACGACGCCTTCAAGGGTATTGAGGCCATGATCAACTCCATGACCCCCGAGGAGCGCGCCAATCCGGACGTGATCGACCTCAGCCGCCGGAAACGGATTGCCCGGGGCGCCGGAAAAGACGTCACTGAGGTACATCAGTTTATGAAGCAGTTCGAACAGATGAGGCAAATGATGAAGATGATGAATAAGATGCCGGCGGGGCGCATGGGCGTACCCCACAGGTAAAATTTTGGCGCGAAGGCTTTGACATTTTTGGACGATTGTATTACCTTTGCCATCCCAATATTGGGAAGAGATATTTATTCACGCATTTAAATTTCTATTTAAGATGCCAGTTAAAATCAGACTCCAACGCCACGGGTCTAAGAAAAGGCCATTCTATTTTATCGTGGTCGCAGACGCCCGAGCCCCCAGGGACGGGAAGTTCATTCAGAAACTGGGAACCTATAACCCCCTGACCGTTCCCGCTTCGATTCAGCTAGATCGCCAACGCGCCCTGGATTGGTTGCACAAAGGTGCACAGCCGACCGACACCGTTCGCAAGATCTTATCCTTTAAGGGTGTCCTTTACCTGAAACACCTGCTCCGCGGTGTGAAACTGGGCCTGTTCGACGAGGCTACGGCCATGACGAAGTTCCAGAAGTGGCACGAAGAGCACGAAGGTAAGATGAAGCTGAAGCAGGAAGACCACCGCAACCACCGCGGCGGCCCCCGCCGGAGCCAGCCGATCATCCGCCGTACCAAGCCCCAGCAACACGAAGGGCACCGGCATGAAGGTCCTTCCGAAGCGCCCCGCGAAGCGCAAGGCGAATAAGCTTTTCAACTTTGGCGATAAAGGCCCCGATCCTGGAGATTGGGGCCTTACTTTTTACAGGGGCCGCCGCATGAGCCGCGGCCTCCGCGGCGACGCCCGCGGCAAAAGATGCCGCGAAGCAATGACGCAGCGGCGAACTTGAAACCATGGCGGAGCAATATTTCAACATAGGGAAATTCGTAGCGGCCTTCGGCTTGAAGGGGGAATTGGTGCTGGCGCACAGCCTCGGCAAGGGCCAGGGTTTGCGCACGCTGAAGGTAATCTTCATAGAAAACCGGAAGGACGGGTTTCTGCCGTATTTCGTCGAGGAAATCCGGTTGAAGGGGACGGAGGAAGCCTATGTGAAGCTGGAGGATGTCGATACGCCGGAAGCAGCCCGTAAGCTCAACCAGAAAGAGGTCTGGCTCCGGGAATCCGACTTCAGCCGGATGGCGGCCAAGTCGGCGCCGGTGTCGCTCCTGGGGTATCACCTGATCGACGGGGAGGAGGACCTCGGGGAAGTAGTGGAGGTAATCGAACAGCCCCTGCAAGTCTTGTGCAAACTCATCATCAGGGGCAAGGAGGTACTGATCCCGTTGCACAAGGAAACCATGGGTAAGCTGGACAAAGAGGGTAAACGGCTGTATGTGAATCTGCCAGATGGCTTGCTGGACATATATCTTGGCGGGGAATCGGGCGGGGAATAACATTTTTTTGCCTCAATAGTCTACTGTTATGGTCGATTATTTGTATTTTCGACCCATAAAACCTCGCTATTATGAGTTTACGTCTTGGGGATATCGCCCCCAACTTCAAGGCTTCCACGACGAAAGGAGAGATCGATTTCTACGAATTTCTCGGCGACGGATGGGGCATCCTGTTCTCTCATCCCGCGGACTATACGCCGGTGTGTACCACCGAGCTGGGTCGCACGGCGCAACTGAAGGACGAATTCGCGAAGCGGAACGTGAAAGTGCTGGCGGTGAGCGTGGACCCCCTCGACAAGCACCAAGGCTGGGTGAAGGACATCAACGAGACGCAAAATACCACGGTCGATTTCCCCATCATCGCCGATAGTGACCGCACGGTGGCCAACCTCTACGATATGATCCACCCCAACGCATCCGAGACGATGACGGTACGTTCCCTGTTCATCATCGGTCCCGATAAGAAGGTCAAGCTGATCATCACATATCCTGCCAGCACCGGCCGCAATTTCAACGAGGTGCTGCGGGTGGTCGATTCCCTGCAGCTGACGTCCAACTATAGCGTCTCGACCCCGGCCGACTGGCAGGAAGGCCAGGACGTGATCGTCCCCAACAGCATCCCCACGGAAGACGCGGAGAAGCGCTTTCCGAAGGGCGTAAAGGTCGTAAAGCCGTACCTGCGGTATACGCCGCAACCGAATAAATAACGATGGATTATTTGAGTGATATAGAAGCATACGCGGCAGCGCATCCAACGGAGGCGCTGCTGCGGTATGTCGCAGAGCTTTTCCCGGGCGGTGTCCGTTTCTCCTCGTCCCTTGGTGAGGAAGACCAGGTGCTGACGGACATGATCGCCAGGGGCAAGATCGGGATACAGATATTTACCCTGGACACGGGGCGGTTGTTCTATGAGACTTACGAGCTCCTGGACAAGACGACCGCCCGTTACCGCATACCCGTCGACGTGTTCTATCCGGAGGCCGCGGCGGTGGAGGCGTTGGTGCGCAGCAGGGGCATCAACGGGTTTTATGACTCGGTCGACAATCGCAAGGCCTGTTGTCAGGTACGCAAGGTGGAGCCGCTGGCGCGCGCCCTCCGGGGTGCCAGGGTTTGGATAACCGGCATCCGCGCGGACCAGTCGGCCAACCGCCACGAGATGCCGGTCGTTGAATGGGACGAGGCCCGTCAGCTGTATAAGATCAACCCGCTTTTGCATTGGACGCTCCCGGAGGTGGGGGCGTATATCCAACGTTACAATGTGCCCTACAATACGCTCCACGATAAGGGCTTTATCAGCATCGGGTGTGCGCCGTGTACCCGCGCGATCGAGCCGGGGGAAGACCCCAGGGCTGGTCGCTGGTGGTGGGAAAATTCGCAGAAGGAATGTGGGTTACATGCGGTTAAATGAAAACAGTTTTATGGGACACGTTTTTCCAAGGGCCCTCGAAGAAGAGGCCATCTATATAATGAGGGAAGTGGCGGCGCAGTTCGAGCGACCCGCCCTGTTGTTTTCCGGTGGTAAGGACTCCATTACATTAGTCCACCTGGCGCGCAAGGCCTTTTACCCCGCGCCCATACCGTTCCCCCTCCTGCACGTCGATACGGGGCATAATTTCCCCGAGACCATCGAGTTCCGCGATGAGCTGGTGGCCCGCACGGGTGCGCGTTTGATCGTGCGCTACGTACAGGACTCCATCGATCAGGGAAAGGTCAAGGAAGAAACCGGCAAGTTTGCCAGCCGCAACATGCTCCAGACGGTTACCCTCCTGGACGCCATCGAAGAGTTCAAGTTCGACGCCTGTATCGGGGGCGCGCGCCGGGACGAGGAGAAGGCCCGGGCGAAGGAGCGTATCTTTTCCGTGAGGGACGATTTCGGTGGTTGGGACGCGAAGAAACAACGCCCCGAGCTCTTCGACATGCTCAACGGGCGTATCCACGTGGGTGAAAACGTGCGCGTCTTCCCGATTTCCAACTGGACCGAGCTGGACGTCTGGAACTATATCAAGGAAGAAAAGCTGGGCCTGCCGTCCCTGTATTTTTCCCACGAGCGCTCGATCATCGAAAGGGATGGGTTTTACTGGCCGCACTCGGCGTTCCTGCAAACGACGCCGGACGAAGTCCCCTTTCCCGCCACGGTACGCTTCCGTACGGTGGGGGATATGACGTGTACGGCAGCGGTAATGTCGCAGGCGGACAACGTGGACGATATCATTTCGGAAATAATTGAGGCAACGATTTCGGAACGGGGCGCCCGTATGGACGACAAGCGCTCCGAAGCCGCCATGGAAAAGAGGAAACAAGTAGGCTACTTTTAATATTTGACGCGTATGGAAATGTTGCGTATTGCTACCGCGGGTAGCGTCGACGATGGGAAAAGCACGCTGATCGGTCGCTTGCTGTATGATACCCGTTCGATCGCGGATGACCGGCTGGAGGCGATCCAGAAAGCCAGTAAAAGGAAGGGGCTCGATTTTACGGACTTATCCCTGCTGACCGACGGTCTGATCGCCGAGCGCGAACAGGGGATCACGATAGACGTGGCGCACATCTATTTTTCCACGCCTACGCGGAAGTACATCATCGCCGATACGCCGGGACATGTGGAGTATACCCGCAATATGATTACGGGCGCCTCCAACGCCCAGGTCTCCATCGTGCTTATCGACGCCCGGAACGGCGTGGTCGAGCAAACGAGACGCCACCTGTACATCGCCTCCCTGCTCAGGATGCGGAATGTAGTCGTATGCGTGAATAAAATGGACCTCGTCGGTTTCGAGGCGTCCGTTTTCAACGACATCCACCTGGAAGTGCTCGGCATCGCCGACCAGCTGGGCGTCGATCGTTCGACGCTGCACTTCATACCTGTCGCGGCAAAGGACGGTGACAACGTCGTTTCCCCTTCGGATAATATGCCCTGGTATAACGGGCAATCGCTCCTGTCGTTGCTGGAGTCGTTGCAGCCCGGTAAGGGCCAGGGTGATTTGCCGGCTCGCTTCCCGGTTCAATATGTCATACGCCCGCACCAGGACGCTTTCCACGACTTCCGTGGTTACGCCGGTAAGATCAGCAGCGGCCGGCTTTCCGTGGGCGACTCCATCGTGGTGCTCCCCAGCCGCCGCACGGCAGCCATTTCGGCCATATACAAAGGAGACCAGCCGGTAGACCATGCCGCCGCCGGAGAAAGCGTGACGCTTACGCTCGACTCGGACGTCGACGTCAGCCGGGGGAACATGCTCGTCAAAAAGGAGGAATGCCCCTATCCGGAGGTCAATACGTTCACCGCGAGGATCGCCTGGATGGACGAGCACGAAATGCAGGAGGGGCGTACCTTCCTGCTACAGCATGCCGCCCAGGTGGTAAAGGTCAAGGTGCTGGCGACGGACGAGGTACTGGACATCCATACGTTCCGCCCGTCGGCTGGAAAGAAGACGTTCCGGTTGAATGATATCGGGACGATACGGTTGAAGTCGGCGAGGGCGCTGTTCCTGGATCCTTATGCCGTTAACCCGGCGAACGGCGCGTTTATACTGATCGACGAATTTTCCAATAATACTGTTGCCGTCGGGTTCGTGGACTAGCAAGGCGCCGGAGGCGCCCGTGCGCTAGTCCTTTGCGGTCTGGCCCTTCCACTTGCGGAGCTGCTTCAGCAGGGCGTTCATGTCCCGGGGGAGCGGCGACTCGATTTCCCATTCCCTGCCACCGGCGTCGGTGAAGCCGATCTTCCAGGCGTGCAGGGCGAGACGCGCGAACAGCGGTTTTTCCTCTTCCTGGTACTTGGACATCTTGTATTTTCGTTTGATCGACGACAGGAACACGGGCTGGCCGTCCCCATAGACGGGGTCGACGGCGATGGGATGGCCCATATCCCTGGCGTGTACGCGGACCTGGTGGGTGCGACCGGTATGGATTTGAAATTGCACCAGCGACAGGACGCCAAACGATTCCAGGACGGTATAGTCGGTGAGGGAGGGCTTGCCCTTGGCGTGGACTATCATCGTGCCGAGCCGGTGAGGGTTTTCCATGATGGGTCCGTCGATCGAACCGGCAGGTGCCGGCGGCTGACCGAGCACGAAGCCGAGGTAGTATTTACGGACTGCCCTGCCTTCGAACTCGGCCGACAGGTACTTATGGGTCTCCGGGTCCTTGGCGAAAACGATAACCCCGCTGGTGTCCCGGTCCAGCCGGTGGACGGTATATACCTTACCGAGGGCGTCATCCAGGAGCTCCCGGAGCGATACTTCACTCTGGTCCCGGTTGGGGATGCTGAGTAGCCCGGAAGGCTTATCGATGGCGATAAATTGAGGGGTGTCGGCGAGTATGTCGAATCCGGATAGCTCCAACTTAGGCTTTCTTACGGGTGAACGAAGTATTCAGGTATTTCAGGAGACGGACCTCTTTTTCGGCAAGGAAGCGCCAGTGGCCGCGGTCCACGTTTTTCTTGGTCAACCCGGCGTACATGACCCTGTCGAGGTTTTTTACGGAGTAACCCATGTGCTCGAAGAGCCGGCGGACGATGCGGTTCTTGCCGCTGTGGATCTCGATGCCGATGACGCTTTTGTCCTTCGCGTCGGCATATGCCAGCGCATCGGGTGTGATCGGTCCGTCTTCCAGGGTCACGCCGGCCATGATCCCGTCAAAGTCTTTTTTGGTGAGCTCCTTGTCGAGGCGCACCTCGTACACCTTTTTGACTTCATAGGCGGGGTGGGCCAGTTTCTGCGCCAGCTCCCCGTCATTGGTCAGCAGGAGCACGCCCGTGGTGTTGCGGTCCAGGCGGCCTACGGGGTAGATGCGGGCATCGGTGGCTTTGCGGACGAGGTCGATGACGGTCTTGCGGCCCTCGGGGTCGCTGCTCGTGGTGATGTAGTCCTTGGGTTTGTTGAGGAGGATGTAGACGAGGTCCGCCGAGGGGGTGATTTTTTTATTGTTTAGTCTTACGTCATCGCTTTCGGAAACCTTGAAGCCGGGCTCAGTGATGACTGCGCCGTTTACCTTTACGGTTCCCTGTTTGATGATTTCGGCGGCTTCGCGTCTGGAGGCTACGCCGCCGTGGGCGAGGTATTTGTTCAGGGGCATCTGCGGGACGCCGGGCCTGGGTTTTGCGCCTACCGTGGGTTTTGCGCTCCCCGTGGGTTTTGTGGCGGGGGCGGTCCTTGCGGGTTTGGTGGGGACTCCGCCGGCGGCGCGGATCTCGCGGGCCTTGGCGGCTTCGGCAGCCTTGCGGGCCTTTGTACGGGCCATGCCTTCGGCGATTTCCTTTTTGATGGTGCGTTTGGCCTGGCGGAAATCTTCTTTTTTCGCGGCGTTGCTGCGGGTGTTCTTGAATTTGTCGAATGCTTGTTTTGCCATAGTGCGTGCTGTTTTACAACAGTGAAAAATCAGTTTATCCTTGGGGCGCGGGCCTTCCGGTTATGGGCCCCGGGGCGGCCGCTTTACGAGGCCTTGTTGGCGAGCTGCCCGCAGGCGGCGTCTATGTCCTTGCCGCGGCTCCGGCGGAGGCGGGCGTTGACCTTGTGTTTACCGAGATAATCCATGAACTGCCGGATGGTTTCTTCGTCCGGCTTGGAGAATTTGGCGGCGTCGATCGGGTTGTACTCAATGATGTTTACCAGGTCGGCGGGTACCTTGCGGTAAAGCTTGACGAGCTCGTCGGCGTCCTGGAGGGAGTCGTTGAACTGGTTGAAGAGGATGTACTCGAAGGTGACCTGGGTGCCGGTTTGCTTATAAAAATGATTCAATGCGTCGATGAGGGCCTTTAGGTTGTTGGAGTCGTTGATCGGCATGATCTCACTGCGCTTGGCGTCGTTGGCTGCGTGGAGCGACAGGGCCAGCTTGAAGCGGACCTGGTCGTCGCCCAGCTGGCGGATCATCTTGGCGACGCCGGCGGTGGACACCGTGATCCGGCGGGGGCTCATCCCCAACCCGTCCGGTGCCGAAATACGCTCGATGGCGGATAGCACGTTCTTATAGTTGAGCAGGGGCTCGCCCATACCCATAAATACGATGTTGGTCAGTTTTTTGCCATAGCTGGTCTCCGCCTGTTGGTTGAGCAGGGCCACCTCGTCATAGATCTCGTCGTAGTCGAGGTTACGCTTGCGGCCCATGTAACCGGTGGCGCAGAACTTACAGCTCAGGGAGCAGCCGATCTGGGAGCTGACGCAAGCCGTCTGCCGCTCGTCGGTGGGGATCAGGACGCCTTCCACGAGGTGGTTGTCGGCGGTCCGGAAGCGGCTTTTGATGGTGCCGTCGCCGGAGAACTGGCTGGTATCGACGGTCAGGACGGGCAACAGGAAGTTTTCTTCCAGGGCCACCCGGAGGTCTTTTGAAAGATTGGTCATTTCGCCAAACGTCCGGGCCTGTTTGCTCCACAACCATTCATACACCTGCCCGGCCCGGAAACGGGGTTGACCCTTTTCCGCGAAATACGCCTCCAGCTCCGGACGGGAGAGGTGGCGTATGTTCTGTTTGGCCTTGGTTTCGATCATTCTGCAAAGGTACGCCGATTTCGCTATTTTTGACGCCTCGTATGCAAACAGCCTATATCATCGATGCCGTAAGGACGCCCATCGGGCGCTATGGTGGCGCGCTCAGTACCTGCCGGCCGGACGACCTGCTGGCCCTTGTTATTAAAGCGTTATTGGAACGGAATCCCGGGCTGGACCCTGCGGCCATCGAGGATGTGATCGCCGGGTCGGCCAACCAGGCGGGGGAGGATAACCGGGACGTGGCCAGGATGTCGGCGCTGCTGGCTGGTCTGCCGGTGAGCGTGGGTGGGAATACGGTGAACCGGTTGTGCGCCTCCGGGTTGCAGGCGATCATGGACGCGGCCAGGGCCATCCGATGCGGGGAGGGGGACCTCTTTATCGCCGGGGGCGTGGAAAGCATGACCCGCGCACCGCTGGTCATGCCCAAAAGCGACGGGGCCTGGTCGAGGAAAACGGATATTTATGACTCTACGATCGGCTGGCGGTTCGTGAACCAACGCCTGACGGACCTATACTACCCCTACAGTATGGGGGAAACGGCGGAGAACGTCGCCGAACGCTGGCGTATCGGCCGCGAAGCGCAGGACGTCTACGCCCTGGGCAGCCAGGTGAGGTATACGGATGCCCACGCCGCGGGAAAATGGGATGCGGAGATCGTACCCGTGGCGGTAACGCCGAATAAACAGGAGCAGGTGATCGTTTCCAGGGACGAGCCTCCCCGGCAGACCTCCCTGGAGAAGCTGGCGGCGCTGAAACCAGCCTTTGCAAAGGGCGGCTCGGTAACCGCGGGGAATTCATCGGGGATCAACGACGGGGCGTCGGCAGTGCTCCTGGCGAGCGAAGCAGCGGTAAAACGGTTTGACCTGAAGCCGATGGCCCGGGTGGTCGCGAGCGCCATAGCAGGGGTCGATCCCGCCATCATGGGTATCGGGCCGGTGCCCGCGTCGACCAAGGCGCTGGGACGGGCGGGGTTGTCGGTTAAGGACCTGGACCTGGTAGAGCTGAACGAAGCCTTTGCCGTGCAGGTCCTGGCGTGTATGGGCGACCTGGGTCTCGACCCTTCGAAGGTCAATGTGAACGGCGGCTCGATCGCCATCGGTCATCCGCTGGGGTGCAGCGGGGCCAGGATTACCACCACGCTGCTCCATGAGATGGAGCGCCGGGGTTCGCGTTATGGTCTGGCGACCATGTGCGTCGGGGTGGGACAGGGGGCGGCCATCGTCTACGAGGGAATACGATAGCTATGTCTACAATACCAACCGGCGCTTATGCTTCCAGCGAAGACGTGCCGGCCTACATCGGGTTTTTGAAGGGACACCTGGCGGTGCTTCCCGCATTTGTGAACGGTCTTTCCGGGGATCTGCTGCTCGAGCGGCAGGCGCCGGACAAATGGTCCCGCAAAGAA
Organism: Dinghuibacter sp.; assembly: GCF_035492835.1. Classification (NCBI taxonomy): domain Bacteria; kingdom Pseudomonadati; phylum Bacteroidota; class Chitinophagia; order Chitinophagales; family Chitinophagaceae; genus Dinghuibacter; species Dinghuibacter sp. The sequence continues at coordinate 2,530 of NZ_DATJIY010000210.1, read as the reverse complement.
ATCCTGGGGCATCTGGTGGATTCCGCGCTGAATAATCTCATCCGGTTTACGCGGGCGCCGCTGTCGGCGCCGCCGTACCAGATGTTGGGATACCCGCAGGTGGAGCTGGTGCAGATCAACCACTACCAGGAAGTACCCATCGGACACCTCCTGACGCTATGGGAGGGACTGAACCGGCAAATCCTGTTAGTCGTGGAGGAGCTCGGCGCGGAGCAGCTGGCGCTACCGGTGCAGCGCGCCGATGGGGCGACGTTTACGCTGGGGTGGCTGTTCAGCGACTATGTGGCGCACCTGGAGCACCACCTGGCGCAGATATACAAGCGCTGAGCCACAAGGCTCCCGGGCGGCCGCAGGCCGGCAGTCGCGGACGACTAGAACCCGTGGCGCGGCAACGCTTCCTGGCTGATCGTTATCTGCTCGCCCTTGACCAGGTCCTTTACCACACAGGTGCCTTGGGTCAGCTCCTGGGCGCCCAGGATGACGGCGTAGGGAATCTGCTTTTTCTCGGCATAGCGGAACTGCTTGTCGAACTTCGCGGCCTCGTGGTATATCTCGCAACGCACGCCCGTGCCCCTGAGCTGTTGCATCAGGGTAAAGGCGGCGCGGCTTTCGTCGGCTCCGAGGTTGAAGAAGAGCACCTGGGTGCCGGTATACACGTCGCCGGGGAAGAGCTGCAGGGCCTCGATGACGTCATAGATGCGGTCCACGCCAAAACTGACGCCCACGCCCGGAACACCGGGTACGCCAAAAAGACCGGTGAGGTCGTCGTAGCGGCCACCGCCGCCGATACTGCCAATCTGGACGGAGGGTGGCGCCTTTACCTCGAAGATGATTCCCGTATAGTAGTTCAGCCCGCGGGCCAGGGTGAGGTCGACGACCAGGTTGGGACTGGCGCCGGGCGCGTTCTTGCCGGGCATGAGGTGATCCAGCAGGAAGCGGATCTCATTCAGGCCCTGGCGGCCGCTGTCGGTGTGACCGATCAGCTCGGTGGCCTGGCGCATTTTGTCTTCATTGTCACCGGCGATCGTAAGGTATTTTTCGATGCTGGCGATCTGGGTTTCGGTGAGACCGCGGGCGGCGAGCTCTTCCTTTACCTTGTCGAGGCCGATTTTATCGAGCTTGTCGATGGCGACCGCGATGTCGGTGAGCTTGTCGAGGCCGCCGCAGACTTCCGCCAGGGCGCCCAGGATTTTTCGGCTGTTCACACGGAGCTCATAGCCGTAGAGACCGAGACGCGTCATGACGGAATGGTATATGACGGCCAGTTCTACTTCGTTGATGAGGCTTTTGCTGCCGACGACGTCTACGTCGCATTGCGTGAATTCGCGGTAGCGGCCTTTAGACGGTTTATCCGCCCGCCATACGGGCTGGATCTGGTAACGCCGGAAGGGAAAAGTCAGCTGGCCATGGTTCATGGCCACGTATCGGGCGAAAGGTATGGTCAGGTCGTATTTCAATGCCTTTTCCGTGACCGAGGTCGAGTTTTTGCCGTCAAGAATTTTGTCAAACCCCTCGCGGGCGCTGGCCTGTTTGGCGGGCTCGTCGAGGCCGTTATTGAGGATCTTGAAGATCAGCTTGTCGCCCTCCTCCCCATATTTCCCCATGAGGGTCTCGAGGTTTTCCATAGCGGGCGTTTCCAACGGTTGGAATCCATACAATTCAAAGACGCCCCGGATGGTCCCCAGGATATAGTTGCGTTTTCTGACGACTTCGGGACCGAAGTCACGGGTTCCTCTCGGGAGGGAAGGTTTGGACATATGGGGTATTTATCTGTACTTGTTGATGATGTTGCGGCAGGCCTTGTCGATCATGTCGTAGACGGCGTGGTAGCCGTCTTCTTCGCCGTACCATGGGTCGGGTACCGCCCGGTTCTCGCCGGGGTACAGCTCGTTGAGCAACAGGTCAACCTTGGCGGGGTCCCACTGTTCGCCCGCAATGCGGCGGACGTCGTTGTAGTTGGCGCTGTCCATGACATAGATACGGTCGTAGGCGGCCATATATTCCCCGGTGAACTGCCGTCCCCGGTGGCCGCCGATGTCAAACCCGTTCATCCGGGCTACCTTCTGGGACAGCCGGTGCGGAGGCTCGCCTATATGGTACCCTGCCGTGCCCGCGCTATCGACCTCGATGTCGAGCCCGGCCCGGCCGGCCTGTTGTTGTAAAATCCCTTCCGCCAACGGGCTCCTGCAGATGTTGCCCAGGCATACCATTAACACGCGCATGGGCGCAAAGGTACGAATGTTAAAGTTTTCCTTATATGGCCAAAACTTTATGGAAAAAGGCCGGTCGTTTTCTCTTAGTAGGAAATGCCTTGCAATGATAAACCAAAACACACTCCAAGGGGATGTGCTGGACATCCTTTTCGCCAACCGTAACAAGTCGTACGGGGCGTACCTGCTAAGAAGGACCTATCCCGACCGCCTCAAGCGAAGCCTGGGTACTATGCTCGCGCTCGTGATGCTGCTGTCGGGGTGGATGATGTGGAAAGAACACCGCTTGCGGGCGGCGCATCCGGTGTTGCCGTATCACA
>NZ_DATJIY010000209.1:0-4727 GCF_035492835.1 Dinghuibacter sp. | reverse complement strand
GTTACGGCATGTACCGAAATCGCCGTGCGTATATACCCTGGCGTTAGCATCGTGACGTAGATTCCGGACGACGCCACCTCCGCGCGGAGACAATCGAAGTATCCGTGGAGCGCGTGCTTGGCCGCCGCGTAGGCCGACCGCATTGGCGTGCCGAGCTTGCCCATCACGCTGCTCGTCACCACCACGTGCCCCTGCCGACGCGCTACAAAGTGCGGTAGCAGCTCCCGCGTCAGCGCGATATAGCTGAAATAGTCGAGCTCCATCACCCGCCGGTGGACGCTCATTTCGGTTTCCGCGACCAGCCCACGGGAGCTGATCCCGCCATTGTGTACAATCACGTCGATGTGGCCAAAAAGAGCGATGGCTTCGGCGGTTTTTGCCGCCAGGCTATCCATGTCCACGAGGTCCAGCGGGAGGACCCGGACCAGACCGGGGTTGGTGCAGGCCTTACGGACGCGCTCGAGCTCCCCCGCCCGGCGACTCGACAAAATCAGCTGCGCGCCTTCGGCGCCGAGGGTGTAGGCGAGGGCTTCGCCGATGCCAGAGGAAGCGCCGGTGATCCAAACGACCTTCCCGGAGAAATAGTTGCTCATAAGATATTAAAGATAGGTTTTCTCCCCGTGTGTCCCCCCAGGGTGCCCTTTTTGCTCCCTTTGAATTTTAGGCAAGCTGTAGCTTGGGTAAACGCCACTTTTCGTGCGATTATCCAAGGTAAAGATTGGGGTCAAAACTGTCTTGGGGCTGCCTTGAAAAACGGGCAAGCTATACCTTGGTTTTTTGCCCCATTTATATCGTTTTTCCAAGCTACAGCTTGCCTAAAAATCAAAGGGAGCAAAAGGGGCACCCCGGGGCCGCCACCGCGAAAGCGTCAAAAGATCGCGGAAGTTTCAGGGTCCCGCGGAAGCCGTCGGACCCGTGGAAAGCCGTACCTTCATCCCATGTCCCAATCCCACCTCGTCGTACTCACCGGCGCCGGCATCAGCGCCGAAAGCGGCCTCAGAACCTTCCGCGACAGCGATGGCCTTTGGGAGGGCTACGCCATCGAAGACGTCGCCACGCCCCGCGCCTGGCAACGCAACCCGCGGCTGGTACTGGACTTCTACAACACCCGCCGGCGGGACGTCCGCGCGGCCAAACCTAACGCCGCGCACCTGGCGCTGGCGGAGCTGGAAAACGACTACAAGGTCACGGTCATCACCCAGAATGTCGACGACCTCCACGAACGCGCGGGGTCGACGAACATCCTCCATCTCCACGGCGAGATACTGAAGATGCGGAGCGACCGCGACGAAAAATATATACAGGAAATACTCGGGGACATGGAGGAAGGCGCCCTGGCGCCCGACGGCGGCCTGCTGCGTCCGAACATCGTCTGGTTCGAGGAGCCCGTGCCCCTGATCGCCGAAGCGGCAAAGATCACCAACACCGCCGACGTCTTCCTCGTGGTAGGCACCTCGCTTCAGGTTTATCCCGCCGCGGGGCTCGTCGATCTCGTGCCGCGTCACGCCCCCGTCTATGTAGTCGATAAGAAGTTGCCGCCCATGGCGCCGCATCCGCGGTTACACCTGATCGAGCAGGCGGCCACGATTGGGATGCGGGAAGTGCTCGCGGCGCTCAGACGTCGCTAGGGTCCCCGTCATAATCCGGCCTCCGCAGCTTCCTATACTCGCTCGGCTTCATCCCCGTCTTCTGCTTGAACATCCGCGAAAAGTGGAACGCCGACTCGAAGTTGAGCTCATAGGCGATATGCTTCACCGGTAGCTCGGTGTTGGCCAGCTGCTCCCTGGCGAGCTCTATCTTCAGCTGGAGGTAGTAGTTGCCCGGCGACAACCCGGTCTCCGTTTTGAAGCGCTTGCGGAACCAGGAATAGCTGACGTTGAGCTCCCGCGCGGCCTGCTCGGGCGAATAGGCGTTGCCCAGGTGGGCGCTGAACAGCTGTTTCGCCCGGTCGATCACGTCGGGTTGAACCGTGGGCTGCCGCATGGCGGCATAGATGGTGCCGATCAGGTGCATCACAGCGCCGGATATCATCGGCTGGAAGCCCGGCCGTTCCAGACGCGTTTGCTCGATAACGTTGGTGTATAACCGCAATACTTCTTCCCGGAAACCGATGGGCACGCAGGGATGGTGCTCGTGGAGGTATCCCCGCCGCAGCAGGTTGTCGGCTATTTCCCCGGTCCAGCCGATCCAGTACTCGTCCCAGCCGGTCCGCGGGTCGGGTTTGTAGCGGTGCCGCTCCCCGGGGAAAAGGAATATGATCGTCCCCGGTTCGACCACGGTCGTCTCGGCGGTGCGGGAAGACTCGAAGTATCCCCGGCCGTTGAGGATGTAGATCACCTGGTATTCCTGCAGCACGCGCCAGCTGTTCCAGGTGAAATGATGGTGGTCCGGGTGACCGTTGATGGGATAGGGCTCCAGGGGTCCGATGTGCGCGCAGCCCGCATTCACCACCGTCAAACCCCAACGAGGGTCCGTATCTTGTGGAGCAAGGTACTTGTGAAAGTTTTCATCCATGGCAAACATATCAAATACGACAACGCGAATGTCAAATCCGACCGGCCCCGTGGGGCGCCTGCGGATATATTTGTCCAAAGCTATCGTAAATATATGCGTTTCTTCCTGTTGATCTGTGCTGCCCTTACCTGCCAGCTGGCCGCGGCCCAAACCGCCCGGCTGAAGCCCGGCTTCGCCCATCCCGGCGACGCGTACAAGCCAGGGGTCTACTGGTATTTCATGGACGGCAACATGAACGCGGAAAGCATCACCAAAGACCTGGAAGCCATGAAGATCGCGGGGATTTCCCATGTCCTTTTCCTGGAGGTCAACGTAGGGGTACCCCGGGGCCGGGTCGACTTTTTCAGCCCCGAATGGCTCCGGTTGTTCGCCCATGCCACCCAGGAGTGCAAACGCCTCGGGATCGTCATGACGCTGGGGATCGGCCCCGGCTGGACGGGCAGCGGCGGCCCCTGGGTAAAGGGCAGCCAGTCGATGCAGCACCTGGTCGCCAGCGAGACCCTCGTCAGTAAAGGCCAACAGGCAAAGCTGCCCATCCCCGCCCCGCGTAAGCCCTTCTTCGGCGAAGACGGCCTCCCCGAGGAATTCAAAAAAGCCCGCCAGGACTTTTACCAGGACGTGGCCGTCCTCGCCATCCCCGCCACCACGACGCAAAAGATCGCCCATAGCGACGAAAAAGCGCTCTATTACCGTGCGCCCTATTCCTCTGCCGCCGTGCCGCCGAACATCCCCGATACGCCCGAAACCGCGCCGCCCGTCAGCGAAGTACTCGACCTGACCGGTAAAATGGACCCCGATGGCACGCTCCATTGGACGCCGCCAAAAGGCGACTGGATCGTCCTCCGCTTCGGCGCCCGCAACAACGGCGCGATCACCCGTCCCGCGCCCGTGCCCGGGCTGGGTTTCGAGTGCGACAAGTTCGACACCACCGCGCTCTATGCCCACCTCGACGCCTACGTCGGGAAGATCCTTAAAAACAGCGCCCCCGGCGTGATACAACGCCTCCACATCGACAGCTGGGAAGCAGGTCCGCAAAACTGGACCGAACGTTTCCGCCAGGAGTTCCGCCAGCGCCGCGGTTACGACCCGCAACCCTACTACCCGGTGTACCTGGGGTATGCCGTGGGGAGCGATGACAAAAGCGCGCGTTTTCTCTGGGACCTGAGACAGACCGCCCAGGAGCTGATCCTCGAAAACCACGCGCGGGCGGTCCGCACTTATGCCCACCGCCACGACATGCAGCTCTCCCTCGAACCCTATGACATGAACCCCACCTCCGACCTGGAGCTCGGCAGCGTCGCCGACGTCCCGATGGCCGAGTTCTGGAGCAAGGGCTATGGCTACAACACCGCCTTTAGCGTGATCGAAGCCACGTCCGCCGGTCACATCGAAGGCCACGCGCTCATCCAGTCCGAGTCCTTTACCGCCGGCGGCGAAGAAGCCTGGAAACAAAACCCCTCCTCGATGAAGAACCAGGGCGACTGGGCGCTCGCGTCCGGCATCAACCTGTTTTTCTTCCACACCTTCCAGAACCAGTTCATGCCGGATTCGGACAAACCCGGCGCCACGATGGGCCCCTATGGCGTCCACTGGGACCGCAGCCAGACCTGGTGGCCGATGGTCGGCGCCTATCATACCTACTTAAGCCGTTGCGGCTATCTGTTACGGCAGGGCCGTACGGTCGCGGATATCCTCTACCTGACCCCCGAAGGGAGTCCAAACGTTTTCGTTCCCCCCGTCTCCGCTCTGAAAGGCGTCGACACCATCGCCGACCGCCGCGGCTTCAACTTCGACGGCTGCGCCCCGGGCGAACTGATGAAAGCCACCGTCCGCGACGGCCGGATCGTCTTCCCCAGCGGCGCGACCTATAAAATCCTCGTCCTCCCCGCCGTCTCGTCCATGACCCCCCGACTTACCGCCAAAATCGCGTCGCTGTCGGACGCCGGCGCCACCATCATCGGTACCGCCCCGCTGCGCTCGCCCAGCCTCACCGACTACCCGCACTGCGACGCCGTGGTCCGCGCCCTGGGCCGCCGCCTCAAACTCATTCCCCCCGGCCCCCTCGACGGTCAGTTCTATCCCTACTACGACGCCGTAAAGACCGTGCTCGAGCAAAAGGGCCTGACCGAAGACTTCACCACCGACGCGCCGCTGCGCTACACCCACCGCACCGGCCCCGGGTGGGACATCTATTTCGTGTCGAACACGTCCGA
>NZ_DATJIY010000208.1:0-9774 GCF_035492835.1 Dinghuibacter sp. | reverse complement strand
GTCATTTCAGGCAGGGCGATAGCCTCGGGCACGTTTTCAAGGCGGGTCGACTGCGTTATCCCGCCTTCCTGGACGATTACGCCTACCTGATCCAGGCGTTGATCTGTCTCCAGGAGATCACCGCGGATACGGCTTACCTGCACGAAGCGAAAGCCTGGACCGAATACGTGATCGCCCATTTTAGCGAACCTTCCAGCGGTTACTTTTATTATACTAACGCGGGTCAGAAAGACGTTCTATTCAGGAAGAAAGAGGTCTATGACGGGGCAACGCCTTCCGGCAACGCCGTTATGGCCTGGAACCTCTGGTATCTTTCGCTGATATTGGACCAGCCTGGCTGGAAGGCCAGGGCCGAGGGGATGTTGCAGGGCGTTCTTGGGACCCTTACACGGTATCCCACTTCTTTTGGGGTCTGGGGAGACCTCGCCTTGCAGGCGTATTATGGATGGAACGAGGTGGCCATAGTGGGCCACGACTATGCGGAGTCGCTCCGATCGGTCCTGGGGCGATATATACCCAACCGGATTCTCCAGGCGGGACCCCGCGAAGACCCCGGTTTCCCTCTGCTGGCGGGAAAAGGAACCGGTCAGGGTGCAACCTGGATTTATCTTTGCCGTAACTATAGTTGTGGGGCGCCGGTGTCCGATTCCGAGGGGTTGATGCAACAAATAAGACGTGGAACACAATAAGGCCGAGACCGGAAACGTTTAAAGAGACGTTAAAAATATAAGCGTAAAAATTTTTTATTTCTTATTATTTTTTATAGACTTGTGGACATTTTGCATGGTTTCCGCTTTGTAAACTGTACAACTGTCCAATACCTATATGAAAATTTTGACAATGAAGAACCAACTTTTAGGCCTTTTGGCTGTCGCTTCGCTTACCCTTGCATCCTGCGGCAAAAGCGGACAATCCTCCAAAGATGATGGTCAACTAAGGGGAGTCTCCTACGGAAAGGCGAACAACCTTACCAAGCCTTACGGTATGGTGTACGTACCCCAGGGTACCTTCCATATGGGCCCCAGTGACGAGGACATCAACTATGCTTTCACCGCACGTAACCGGCAAGTGTCCATCAATGGGTTCTGGATGGATGCCACCGAAATTACCAATAGCGAATACCACCAGTTCTCCAACTGGGTGAGGGATTCCATTGCCGCCAAGCTGCTCGGCTATGTCAAGCAGGTCGACGGGGAGGAATTCATAGACTGGAAGAGGGCCAAGACCATCTTCACCAAGCAGGACAAAGGCACCGCCGAGAAGCTGGATGCCATGATGCTCACCACCGACAACCGTATCTTCGGCCGCCGGGAAATCGACGCCGACAAGCTGGTCTATCAATACGAAGCCTTCGACTTCAAGGCTGCCGCTTATCGCAAGCCCAACGAGCCCCGCTCCAAGTTCATCGTCCGGGAACCGATCCACATTTATCCCGATACGCTGGTTTGGGTCCGGGACTTCTCCTATTCTTATAACGAGCCGATGGCTCAGCGCTACTACTCCCACCCGGCCTACGCGGACTACCCCGTCGTCGGCGTGAACTGGAAACAGGCTACCGCCTTTTGTAACTGGCGCTCCCATTTCCTGAACTCTTTCCTGGAGTCGAAGAAGAAGCCGCTGGAATCGGACTTCCGTCTCCCAACCGAGGCCGAATGGGAATACGCCGCACGCGGCGGCCGCAGTCAAGCCCTCTTCCCCTGGGGTAGCTACTACCTGCGCAACAAGAAGGGCTGTCTCCTGGCCAACTTCAAACCCGGCCGCGGTAACTACCCCGAGGACGGCGCCCTGTATACCGCCCGCGCCGACGCTTACTGGCCCAACGACTTCGGTCTGTACAACATGGCCGGTAACGTTTCCGAATGGACTTCTTCCCTTTACTACGAAGGCGCTTATAGCTTCATGCACGACATGAACCCCGACATCCGCTGGAATGCCCAGGATTCCGATCCTCCCCGTATGAAACGCAAGGTCATCCGCGGGGGCAGCTGGAAGGACGTCGGATATTTCCTCCAGGTCGGCACCCGCGCCTACGAGTACCAGGATACCGCGAAATCCTATATCGGCTTCCGCTGCGTCATCGACCTGCCCGCAGGCAAATAATCCGAACTACTTAACGTCACATACCTTTTTAATCCCACTATCCTAAACTCGACAAAACAGTTTACTATGTTGTTCTTCAAAACCAAGCGCGGCCAGTCCGTCATGAATTTCCTGTTCAGCCTTTTCGCTGCGATCGTAATCGCCGGGGCCCTGTTCAAAATCGAACACTGGCCGGGCGCCGACATCATGATCATCTGCGGTCTGGTAGCTGAAATCATCGTCTTCCTGCTCATGGCCTTCCTGGTGCCCGCGCACGAAGAGTATTACTGGGAGCGTTTCTTCCCCAACATCACCGAACACCCCGATGTTGAAGAGCGCCGCACCGGTAAGTTCTCGATGACCCCGATCTCTTCCCTCGGCAATTCTTCCAGCAGCGGAAATGCCGCCCTCGACAAGCTGGACGATATGCTGGCCAAGGCCGACATCACGCCCGCCAACCTGGGCCGCCTGAGCGAGAATTTCTCGAAGCTCAATACGACCGTTTCAAAAATGGGCGAAATCGGTGACGTGGTAGCCGCTACCGGCGACTACACCGCCAAGACCAAGGAAGCTACCCATGCCCTGATCACCATGAAAGAGGCATATTCCAACGCCGCTTCCGCCGTCGGTCACTTCAACAGCGCTTCCGAAAGCACGAAGGAGTTCCACGTACAGGTTCAGCACCTGACGAAGAACCTTTCTTCCCTCAATACCATCTATGAACTGGAACTCCAGGACACCAACAACCACCTGAAAGCCATGAACGCTTTCTATGGTAACCTGGTGAAGGCGTCCCAAGGCATGGAAGGCAGCGTAGAAGAAGCCAAGAAGGTCACTACCCAGATCTCGGCCCTGTCGCACAACTTGTCGACCCTGAACCAGATCTACGGGAACATGATCAATGCCATGCACGGGCGCTAAACCGTACGCCCCGCGTCGGCCCTTGCCTTTGCACCGGCTGAGTGCGCCGTCCCGGGACCCTTTGAAACCAATATCTTAGAGCCTCTAAATTTGAAATAGTCATGGCCTTACCAAAAGAGCCCAGGCAGAAGATGATTAACATGATGTATTTAGTGCTGACCGCGCTGTTGGCAATAAATGTGTCTGCTGAAATATTGAATGCCTTTAAAACGGTGGATGGGAGTATCAACAACTCCAATGCACTGATCGATAATAAGAACCAACGCGAGATGAAGGCCTTCGAAAAGGCCATCACCGACCAGGGCGAAGCAAAGGTCGGGCCGTTCCGCGACCGGGCGTTGGCTGCAACGGAACTCGAAAAGCGGGCTTGCTCGATGATCGAGAACCTGAAGCTCCAGATCCGGATGAATTCCCACGGTAAAGCGCCGGATGGGGAAGGTTTCGCCGACGACAACATGGACGGCCCCACCCGCGTCATGGACAACCAGCGGAAAGGGTATATGCTCCGGGATTCGATTGCCGCCTGGCGTCAGGAGTTGATCGACATGGCCGCTCCCGGCCGTAAGGAATACATCACCGAAAACATCCCCCTGAAACTCGATACGCCCCACGTGGAAAACAAGGGCAACCGTGACTGGGTTGGATCTCACTTCCGCATGGTTCCCTGTATCGCCGCCCTGACCATCATGGACAAATTCGCCAATGACGTAAAAGCTTCCGCTGCTACCGTCGTCGAGGACAATTTGGGCCAGATAAACGCGTTAGATATCAAGTTGGATAATTTCGAACCATATGTATCCGCCAACTCCCTGTACCTGATGAACGGTCAAACGTTCCAGGCTACGATCGGGGTAGGGGCCTTCAGCAGCGCCGTTAACCCGGAAATTACCGTGGACGGTCAGCCGCTGGCGGTTTCGGCCGGTAAAGGTACTTTTAGCACTACCGCTTCCGGTTCCGGTTCGCATACGGTCCACGTGGTCATCCGGATGAAGAAGCCGGACGGCTCCATGCTCGAAAAAACCGAAGATCTTACTTATAACGTCGGGACCTCTTCCTTTGCGGTTTCCGCCGACCTGACCAAGGTACTCTTCCGCGGCATCGACAACCCGATCTCCGTATCCGGTGGTGGTGTAGGCGCAGAGGGCCTGAATGTATCCGCATCGAGCGGTTCCTGCACCAGGGCCGGTAACGGGAAGTACATCCTGAAACCCGGTGACGCCAACGAGGACAAGATCGTCGTCACGGCTCACCGTCCGGACGGCTCCACTTCCACCCTGGGTAGCGAATCCTTCCAGGTGAAGGACCTCCCCAACCCCGCGGCTTATGTTGGTACTTCCGGCGGCGGCCGTATGCGCTCCGCCGAGTTCAAGGCCAACCAGGGTCTACGGGCGGTATTGGAAAACTTCGACTTCGTGAGCGGCGTCCGCTTCGAGGTAACGAGCTTTACGATGTACGTGGTAAACGATGGCCAGCTGCAACAGGGGACGTCAAACTCCTTCTCATTCGCACAGGTAGCAAAGTTGGTTTCGTCGTGTAAACCCGGTACGTCGGTCGACTTCGAGGACATCCGTGCCAAGGGCCCCGACGGTCGCACCCGTAAACTGAAGAGCCTCACGCTCCAACTGTATTAATAAACTGATTTGTATATGAAAATGTGGGCAAAATACGTGTTGATCGGTCTGTTGCTGGGCGGCTTTACCGCTGAGGTAGGCGCGCCGCAGGTAGCTACCGCACAGACGACCAGGAAGAAAAAAACGACGACCAAAAAGAAGAAGACCACTCCGCCTGTGACAAAGGTGATGCCGGTCGACACGACTGCCGTAGCCGCTGTTGCAGCCGCTCCCAAGACCCTGCCGGTCATCGGGGATACGATCCGCCGCTCCCTCCGTAACGACGGGGCCGTGGAAAGGAACCTGGTGAAGGACCGGGTACCCCTGGCCTACCAGCACATCCGCGAGGATGACGCTGTATACCGCCAACGGGTGTGGGAAGAGATCGATACGCGCCAGAAGATCAACCTGCCCTTCCGCTACAAGGCGTCCGAGGACAACGGTGATCAGCGCTTTATCGCCATTCTGATCAACGCCATCCGCGACAGCAGCGTCACTCCGTTCGATCCCATGGACGACCGGTTCACTACGCCCATGACAACGGATAAGATCGCCGAAGAGCTGGTCGGTAAGGCCGATACCATTCCCCTGATCGACCCTCAAACGGGTCTGAAAAAGAAGGATACGGTCATCACCAACGACTTCAACCCGGATGACATCACCAAATACGAGATCAAGGAAGAGTGGGTATTCGACAAACAGTCGTCCCGTATGTTCTGCCGTATCCTCGGGATCGCGCCCCTGAAGACGATCCGCCGGGAAGACGGTACCGAGCTCGGTGAAACCCCCCTGTTCTGGGTATACTACCCTGATCTCCGCCCGGTGCTGGCCAAGTACGAAGCCTATAACGGCCACAACTTCGGGTCCAGGATGACCTGGGAAGAACTCTTCGAGAACCGTATGTTCAGCGGCTACACCATCAAGTCCACCATAGACAATCCGTTCGATCGCCCGATCTCGACTTATATTAAAGACCCGATCCTCCGTCTCCTCGAATCCGACAAGACCAAGGAAAAGATCTTCAATTACGAACAAGATCTCTGGCAATACTAAATGCTCTCATAATGGAAGCCGCCCCCTCTTGATTGCGTCGCCTCCCGGCCGCGTAATCCCGCCGGGCGGCTTCCATTAAAATTTTTCTAAGCGCCCTCCGGGACGATTGCATTAAAATATTTCCTTATTTGAGGGCTCTCCTTTGTTTTACCACGAAATTTCACCGTATTCTCCGTTTTCCTGAGGTTTCCTAGTGTCTCCTTCCGAGAAAATGGGATCTATTGTCTTGACCGTAAATTTACGGGCCAGGCCGGCCGGTTTTTGGGGGTCAATATCCTCCCCCGCACCGCCAATTTCCGACCCCCTAAAAAGAGGGGAGAATCCTGTCCCACGGCAATTTTTGTTAAATGTTCGCAATTGAAAAAAATACCCTGTTTGAGGTATTGAACGGTCAAACATATAGATTATCTTTGTTATGGTTTTTCATAGGATATTGGATTTTAAAGACGGGGCTGGATGTCTATCCGGGCCCCATTTTTTTTGCCCCTGGTCGAGCGCGCTGCTGGAATTTAGCGCTCGGCCAGGGGCAAAAAAAATCATCAATGACTGGATGGGGCCCCAGCAATAAAGTGTCTCTTCTGGTGGGGTGCTAGCCCCATCCAGCGCGGAGGGGCGGGCCTTTTTGGCGTCTCCCCGGCGGCTCCTTCTTCTTGCCTTCGGACTTTTGTTTAGGTGCTTGCGCCGGCCCTTCGGGCGGCGGTTTGAGGGCTTTGGGGGCTTCCCGGGGGACCGGGTCTTTTCGGGGTCACTCCGGCGGCTCCTTCTTCTTGTCTTCGGACTTGTGTTTGCGTGCTACGCCGGCGCTGCGCGCGGCGGTTAAGAGTTTGGAAGATTTATCATATGGGGGCGCCGAAGGCGTAGGTTAGGGATAGGCGGAAGCCGTATTGCGTGAGCTTTTGGGGGTATTGGGCGGCATAGACTTGGTAGAGGAGGCCGTGGAATTGGGCGTAAAAGCCGGCTTCGAAGCCGAGGCCGCTTTGGAAGGTGTATTGGCCGCCGAGGTTGAGGAGGGCGCCGAGGCCGGTTTGGTCGGTGAGGGGACCGAAGCGGTCGCTGCCGTTGCTCCTGCCGAGCATCATATCGAAGGTCGGGTTGTGGAGTTGGAAGTCCCAGAGGAGGCCGGTTTGGACGAAGGCGTATTGGCAGATGGTGGCTTTGGCGGAGACGGGGAGGGAGAGGACGGCGCAGGTGGTGACGGGGAAGGTGGGGCCGCCATCTTCATCGATTTCGCTGACGTGGGCGGAGAAGCGGCTGTATTCGATGCCGGAATGGAGGCTTAGCCAGGTATTGAATCTGTAGCCGTAGTCTGCGCCGACGTGGAGGGGGTTGGAGAATTTGAGGCTCGTTTGCATCGAGGGGATGGCCTTTACGTTATTGTAGGAGCCGTGGTCATAGACGGCGAAGACCGACATCGTCGAGGTTTGGGCGGAGGCTGTGAAGGACCACAGAAGCAATGAGCATAAGCAGAGGGGAAGACGCATGGCTTTTTGAAGGTTGAACACAAAAGTGAGGAGAACGTGGCTTCCGGCAGGAGGGTTAACCGAAAATTAAAGTTGGCGGCAGCGAGCTATGGCTCTTCGGGGTGGAAGTGTCGGTAGACGGCTTCCGCCTTGGCGGGGCCTACGAGGCCGGAAAGGTCGGTGAGCCCGGCCTGGGCGACTTTTTTGACGGATTTGTAGGTGGTCAGCAGGAGGTCGACGGTAGCCTTACCGACGCCTTTGATGTCTTCGAGCTCGCTGGTGAAGACGCCTTTGGAGCGCTGGTCGCGGTGGAAGGTGATGCCAAAACGGTGGACTTCGTCCCGGATGCGGCGGATGAGGCGGAGGCTTTCGCTGTCCCAGGGGAGCTTGAGGGACTGGGTGTCGCCGGGAAAAAAGATTTCCTCTTCGTTCTTGGCCAGGCCGACTAGGGTCATTTTGCCGACGAGGCCCAATTCACGGATCGCTTCCATGGCGGCGCTAAGCTGGCCCTTGCCGCCATCGATGATGACCAGCTGGGGGAGGTCCTGGTCTTCGCGCACCAATCGGGAATAGCGGCGATGGACGACTTCCTTCATGGTGGCGAAGTCGTTAATACCGGTGACGGTCTTGACGTTGAAGTGGCGATAGTCCTTTTTGGAGGCGATGCCGTTACGGAAGCAGACCATGGCGGAGACCGGGAAGCTGCCCTGGAAGTTGGAGTTATCGAAGCACTCGATGTGCACGGGCAGCGCCGGCAGATGAAGGTCTTCCTGCAGTTGGTATAGGACCTCCTCCTTTTCGGCCTCGGTCTTATCTTCGAGGTGCAGCATCTTTTTCTTTTGCAGCTCGGCGCGGAAGTAGTTCACGTTTTTCTCCGAGAGGTCGAGGAGCTTGCGTTTGTCCCCGGTCTTGGGCTCGGTGATGGTAACGCCTTCGGCGGACCAGTCGATCGCGAGCGGCACGATCACCTCGGGGGCGTCGCTGGAGAAATCGTCCCTGAGCCGGGGGACGGCATAGGATAATACTTCGGCCTGATCTTCCTCCAGCTGGGTTTCGAAGGTGCTGGTCTGGGTTTGTATGATGGTGCCCTCGCGGACCATGAGGTAGTTGACGTAGGCCTGGTTGCCTTCCTTGAGGATGCTGAAAACGTCTACGTCCCCCATCTTTTCGTTGACGATCGTGGATTTGGCCTGGTATTGCAGGACGTGCTCCAGCTTCTTGCGGGTGAGCTCGGCTTGTTCGTAACGCATGGCTTCGGCCATGGCCTGCATTTCCCTGCGGAAATACTGGATGACGGGTGTCAGGTTGCCTTTGAGCAGGTTCTTGGCCTGGCGCAGGTCCTCCTTGTATTCTTCGAGCGTCTGGAGGCCTTCGCAGGGCCCCTTGCAATTGCCAAGGTGGTATTCGAGACAGACCTTGAACTTCCCTTTGGCGATGTTTTGCGGGGAGAGGTTGAGCTTGCAGGTCCTCAGGGGAACGGTCTGCCGGATGAACTCGATGAGCTCCCGGACCTTGCCGACGGAGGTAAAGGGACCGAGATAGTCGGAGCCGTCGGATATCTTGCGCCTGGTCAGGAAGACCCGCGGGAAGGGCTCGTTCTTAAAGACGATGTAGGGATAGGTCTTGTCGTCCTTGAGGTTGATGTTGTACTTGGGCTTGAATTGCTTGATCAGGGCGTTTTCCAAAAGGAAGGCGTCCTGTTCGGAGTCGACTATGGTGAACTCGATCCGGTCGATGCGTTGAACGAGCTCGTGGGTCTTATAGCTCGTAAAGGTCTTTATGAAATAGGAGCTGACGCGTTTGCGAAGACTCTTGGCCTTGCCTACGTACAGCAACTGCCCCCCGGCGTCGAAATACTTGTAGATGCCGGGTTGGAGGGGGATGGCGGGGGCAATTTTCTGAAAGGCTTCGGCGGTCATGGGCGTGGTTTAATGCAGTTTCCAGGTCACCTTCTGTCTGCGCATACCGGAAGGATATTGATTCTCGTGGTCCACGTTGGTGATGACGGTGAAGCTGGAATCGGTTTTCCAGATGAGCTGGTGACGGATACTTGAATCCGGCCCGGCCTGCACGTACTGGATATAGAGCTGGCCGATGACGCTGGAACCCGAATTCAGGAAGACGTCTACCCGGTTGAGGGGGATGCTGTCGCCCGCCGCTTCAAAGGAAATGATGGTGCGGTGGTGACTGCTGTCCTGGATCACCGTGCGGGTGTATTGACCGTTGGAGGTGTTCTCGTCGGTATTCATAAACGGCGTGATCAGCTGTCGGGCGTCGTCGATGCCGATCGCCGAGGAGTCCCGATCACCATACAGCATGAGCGACGCGTGCAGCGAATCCATTTTTTTGAACTGCCCTTCGAGGTAGATCTGAATATTGGGGAAAGAAACGGTATCCGTGGTGCTGGCGGTTCCCTTGCCTCCAAAGTGGCAACTGCTCACGCTCACGAGGAGGCATACTCCCAAAATGCACATTTTCATCCCCCAAAGGTACGATACGCCCGCGAATCCGGGTGTCCACTATGCAGCGAGCGCGCCGCATGCGTGCCGCCGGCGTGTCGCATGTCAGGAAGAGGCTAGGCGCCCTGCACCTTTTTCCCTCGCTTTGCGGAGCCCCGCAAAAAGAGGGACAAAGGTGCAGGGCGCCTAGCC
>NZ_DATJIY010000207.1:0-15195 GCF_035492835.1 Dinghuibacter sp. | reverse complement strand
CCCGAGTTCAAAATGCCTATCTCATCGCTTGGTCCGAAAATTAAAAATCAGATTTGCACTATTGAGCATATATCTGACAGCCTCACCCGCTCCTCCCGCCCCTTCCTCCTCCGCCACACCTTCTTCGTCATCGTCACCAGGAATGACACCGCCTATTTCTATAAAGCCAAGGGCGACTACATGTATAAGGACTACAAGAACGACGTCCATTACTGAGAAAAGGAGTAAATTAGGGAGCACGTGAAGAACTTCCTGATCATAGGACTAGTTATTACCGCTGCTTGCGTCAACAAGCCGCAAAGTCAAAAAGTGCAGGCGAGCGAGACAAAACCGACGCCGCAGGAGGATTCCGCGCTCACCGTCGACGATGCCATCAAGGAATTCAAGGACAGCGCCCAACGGGAAACCACCCTGGATACGGTAAGGATCGAGAACCGGGACACGCTACGGCTCACTATAAAAATGAGCAAGGAAAACGCCTTCAGACTACCCAAAGAATACCAGGGACCCGCCGGCCTGGATACCGTCTGGAATATGCGCAGCATCATACGATTCGAGATCAACGGAAGGGAAATAGTTCAAAAGACGATCGAAAAGACGGATTTCGGCATAGATCAGCAAATAAGGAAGTATGGTATTTTGATGCTCCCGGAGGTAAACGGTATGGACAGGACTGGTTTTAGCATCGACTACGATATAGACGTCCCGTTTAGCGAAGAAGGGGTTGAAGTCGAGGTAACGCTACAAAACAAAAAGCTACAATACACCATACTATGACCATCGAAAAAGTCAATATCCAGGAGAAGTTCTCCCATATAAAGGACTTCTGGAACCCCAGGGTCGTCGGCGAGCTGAACAACCAGTATGTGAAGCTGGTGCGATTCCAGGGTGATTTCGTCTGGCACCACCACGAGAGCGAGGACGAAATGTTCCTGGTGATCGAGGGCCGGTTTAACATGGAAATGAGGGATAAAACGGTTACCCTGAACGCGGGCGACTTTATCATCATCCCGCGCGGCGTCGAGCACCGCCCGGTCGCCGAGACCGAAGTCCAGGTGATGCTATTTGAGCCGGCCACGACCCTCAACACCGGCAACCTGGTGAACGAGCGGACCAGGCATCAGCTGGAGCACTTATGAGCGCCGGGAAAGGGCTGTTAAGAAATTGTGGTTTGCGTTTTCTGCTGACATAGGGCTGTCACAACCCGGGATTTTCTTTGTAAAAAATATGTCGCTATGCCTGCCTACGTCATCTTTACGCGCGAAAAGACATTCGATCAGAACGAGCTCCACCGATACAAGGATTTGGTACCGGCCAGTTTTGTGGGGCGGGCGGTGAAACCGTTAGCCTCGGGGACCAGGTTTGCCACCCTGGAAGGCGACGCGATCGATAGTGTTACCATGCTGGAATTCCCCACTATGGCGGAAGCCGAAGCCTGGTATCGGAGTCCTGAATATCAGGAGGCTTCGAAACACCGGTTAAAGGGTGGAGAGTATCGATGCTGGATAATAGAAAGCGTATGAATTTCGTCATCAAAGTGCTACACATATAACATAAGTTTTATTTGTTGATGCGGGGGGTTAGTCCTATATTTGGTTCTATCCAATTCCCGTGAAAATTATGCTGTACCTTAAGAAACTATTCACTAAAGACGGTATTGACAACCGTGATGTCCGGAGTGCCTCTCCTTTACGGCCCTTCGACGAGGCAAAGAACGACGTTATTCCCTGGATCAAAGTGACTTATCCCTTTACACGCGACAACTGCCGGGACTCCGTGCAACAGTTGTTCCAGGGGGAGAATATGCCGGTATTCCAGTTCTGGCTGGATGACCTGTGCATCTTTTACGCGGTGGAAAAAAACGACCGCTATGAATTCCTCCTGCAAAAGGACATGCCCAAGGGTATGAGCCTCGAAGCGCTGCACAAGATGGCGGTCCGCAACCTTGACAGGGACATCAGCTTCGAGCTGGGTAAGGCGCATTTCGGCGGTTATGCGTTGATCGCGGGCGGTAACCACGAGTCCGCTTCGGTTTGTCTGCCGCACGTTTGGGAATGGCTTTGCGGCGAGCTCGACGACAACCTGATCGTCAGCATCCCGGCCAAGCACCAGGTGTACATCTGCCCCGAACGCGACCAGGACAACATCGTCAACATGAAGATCCTCGTCCACGAGTACTTCAAGAAGGGCGATCGTTTGCTGACGCGCAATATCTTCCGCGTCGACCGGCGCACGCTGGAATGGACCGTGGTGGATACGGTAGGTATCGGGGAGAGGAAACTCCACATCAAACACTAGCCGCTTTCTGTAAGAGGCCGATCGCCTCTTTTATTTCGGCCGGGGTGAGCGAGGCAAACCCCAGGCGCATGCCATTTTCCGTGGACTCGGGGCTCCGGTAGGAGGACCCGTCGCTGATCAGCAGTCCCAGATCGGCAGCCCGGGCGGACAGCTTCGGGAGCGAATACCGTTTGGGGAATCGCGCCCAAACGGCCATCCCGCCATCGGGTTTTTTGAAGGTGATCAATCCGCCAAGCGCTTCTTCCAGCAGATCACAAAACACGTCCCGGCGTTCCCGGAACAGCTTATTGGATTTTTTAAGGTGACGGTCTATATCACCGCTGTCGATGAGCGCGGCGAGGGCTTCTTCGATGAGGTTGTCGCCACGGAGGTCCATCAGGCGGCGGAGACGCGCCGCTTCTTCGATAAAGTCCGCCGGCGCGACGAGAAAACCGACGCGGATGGACAAGGCCAGCGACTTGGTCATCGAACCGATATACAACACGTTACCCCCGTGGTCGCCGCTGGCCAGCGGCAGGATGGGTCCGGAGGCGTAATGGAAGTCATAGTCGTAGTCGTCCTCGATGACGGCGAGGTTCCTTTCCCGTATCAATTCGAGCAGCTGCATCCTTCGTTCCGCGGACAGCGTAACGGTCGTAGGATGGTGGTGATGGGGCACCACATACAGCATCCGCACTTTCGACCGGCGGCAGACGGCGGCCACGGCGTTCACGTCCATGCCCTGGTCGTCGACCGGGACGCGGATCAGCGTGGCGCCCAGCTGCTGGAAACAAAGATCGGCGTACCGGTAGTTGGAGGCCCCGACGATGACTTTATCGCCGGGTTTTATCAGGAGAGCAGCAGCCAGATAGATGCTCATTTGCGCCCCCCGGGTAATCATCAGGTTTTCCGACTCGATACTCAGCCCCCGCGAAGCGGCCAGGTGCCGCGCCAGGGCACGTCTCAGCTCTTCGGTGCCGGAGGCGAGTCCATACATCAGCCTCGGGGCATAGACGCGGGTCTGGCTGAGCCGCCGGCATTCCCGGATCAACAGCGGTAACGGGGACTCGCGTACGTCGGGGAAGCCGTCGTTGATGACGAGACGGAAGCCTTTTGCCTGCAGCTGTGTCGGCTGCTGCGCCTGGCGGGTAAAGACAAAACCGGTCGTCCCCTTGTAAGCTGCCGCCCCCCCACCCGGCCGGAAGCTGCGGGGCTTGATCTCGGGCAGTTCCGGCGATACCTGGACGCCCTTCCGCGGAAGGCTCCTGATCCAGTCCTGGCGCTCCAGCTCGGTGTAGGCGGCCACCACCGTTTTTCGATGGAGCTGCAGGGTGGCCGCGAGATCGCGGGTGCCCGGCAAAAAAGCGCCAGGTTGGATGCGCCCCTCCTGTATCAGCTGGATCAGTCGGTTGGCGACCTGCTGGTAGACCGGCATACCGGAATCTCGGTCGATCTGGATCAGGGTAGAAAACGGCAGCATAACTGGACTACTTTGTTATGTATAACTGGACTATAAAGATAGGCCAAGGCCCGCGTAGTTTTGCGGCATCAAATTATTGTCTATGAGCAACAGGATAAGATTAAAAGAGACCGACCCGAATACCTACAAGGCGATGTATGCCCTGGAAGCCTACGTGGACACCGTAAAGGATGTATCTCCGCTGCACAAAGATCTGATCCGTATCCGGGCGTCGCAGATCAACGGCTGCGGCTACTGTATCGATATGCATACGCGGGATGCGCGGAAGCAGGGAGAGACGGAGCAGAGGCTGTACCTTCTTTCGGTCTGGCGCGAGGCGCCGCAGTTCACCGCTGAAGAGAAAATCATTCTCGCGATAACGGAAGAGGTGACGCTGATCAGCGCATCCGGTCTTTCCGACGAAACCTATAACGCGGCGTTTGCGGCATTTGGGGCGGCAAAAACGGCGGCGATCATTATGATGGTTATCATCATCAATGCGTGGAACCGGATTGGCGTGGCCACGCACATGGTACCGGCATAAACTGGTATATTTATATATGACGATCAGACACTTGACTACCGATTCGGACATTCTTCTGGCCTGGGACGCCGTCAGCGCCCTACGGCCCCATCTTGCTTTTGAACATTATCTGACGCAGGTGCGGGCGCAGATGGAGGAAGAAGGGTATCGCATGATCGGAGCCGTTATCGAGCCGGAAACCATAGTCGCGTTTGCCGGGTTCCGGAACCTGCACAAGCTGTCCACCGGGCGCGGCATCTATATCGACGATTTATCCACCGTTCCCGGTCACCGGGGGCACGGGTACGCGGGTGCGTTGCTCGATTATATCCATGCGCTGGCGGCTTCCGAAGGGAAGGTGTGCGTGGAGCTCGATTCGGGGTATCATAGGCGCGATGCGCATAGGTTGTACCTCAATAAGAAGTATTTTATGGCGTCGCATCACTTTCATAGGGATATATGAGGCCTCGGGAGCTTGGGCGGGCCGCCGCGGGGCTCAGCTACCTACCTGCTGGCTCTGAAATTTGAAGAACATAGCGGTCCAACTGTCGTCGGATGGATAGTGGATAAAAACACCACCGTCCTGGTAGGGTCCGTTTTCCTTGGCAAAACTACCGGTACTGCCCTGGTTCATATGGATATTGTGGATGCCGTTGGCGGGCTTGAAACCGAAGTACTCGTCGGCGCTGGTATCCATATAGCAGCTTCCCAGGAAATAGACCGTCGCGTTTTCCGTCTGCGCCCGGCCGAAGCGATCGTTCAGGGTCGAGTCGAGGGTGCCCCCGTCGACGATCGTCATGTCATCGAAGTCGAACAGGTCTTCCTGCACATAGTCGAGCGCGCCCGTGCCCGCCTTTGACTTCAGGGTGAACAGACCCGGGGTGAAGCCCTTGATGCTGGCCAGGATGGCATGAGTATAATTGTCGACGCACAGGAACTGCAGGTTGGGGGGATTTTGGTCGGACAGGACGTTCACCGCGGCCCGGTAAAGGGCGCCGTTGACGTTCACCTCCACCATGTAGTGGGGTTTGCCGTGGGGGTCTTTCTTGTCGGCGGCGGCGCTGTCCATGAGGGCGGAGATGTTCCCGGTCAGGGCGCCGTAGTACTGGATAGGCATATTTTATAGATTGTCGTTGCGGAACTTGTACAGCATCCAGGCGTAAAATATACCCAGGTATACGGCGGTAGCCGATAACAACGCCGCCACGGGCAGGGGCTCCCGGTTCGGGCGTTTGGCCAGGTCCCTGAAAACGGGCAGGGGCAGCAGCTCGTCCGTTACCCTCAGCGGCACGAAGTCACCCGCCCGTCCGTGTGTCATCCAGTCGATCAGGCCCGCCAGCAGGAATTTGAGGAGCAATATATATACGAAGTACAGCGCAATTGCCAACCCCGAACGCCGGAACAGAACGCCGAACAGCAACGCCATCATGAGATAGGACAGCGTTTCCAGGAAAAAGTAAAACACGTATTCCATCCCGCTGGTGGAAAATGGCGCGTCACCCAGGGCGCCAAAAATGACCGCGGACAGGGCGGAAGCGAGTGTGCAAAGGACCGCCAGGCTCACCACCCAGAGCAGCTTTGCATTGATGAAGGCGACGCGGGGCCACCCGTCGATGACGTTCTGCCGGTGCGTACGGTAGGTGTACTCGTTGGTGATGAGCATGATGACGAGCAGACCGGGCAGGAAGAGCAGCCAGCCGGATAGCCAGGAGGTCGTCTCCCAGACGTTCGGGTAGGAATAGGGGTGACCGAGCAAGGCCTGGGTTTGGGCCTTGTCCGCATTGCCGTTCACTTTTACGGGAAAGTCCCAGACAATGTAATTGAGCCCCACCATGCCCACGAAACACAGCGCCGTGAGTATCCAGAAAGTCCGGTAACTGCGGACCTTCATCCATTCTGTTTTGAGTACTTGCAGCATAGCCTAGTTTTGGGTGAGCTCGAGGAAGCGGGCCTCGAGGCTTTTACGTTTGAGGGTCAGGTGTTCCAGGACGACGCCCTTGGAAAAACAGTATTCGTTGATATTTTTGAGCGAGACGCCGGTGGCATCGAAGTACACCTGGAGGAGGTCGTCTTCGGTCGTGATCTTCGTGACACCGGGATACGCGGACAGTATGTCCCTGGCGTTTCCTTTTACTTCGACGATATCACCCTGCGCCAGTATATCGGTGACCTTGCCGGTCGTCAGGAGCTCTCCCTTTTTGAGGAGCGCCATATGGGTACATACCTTTTCGACTTCGTCCAGGAGGTGGCTGGCCATGATGATCGTCTTGCCTTCGCGGCTCAGGGACTTGATCAATTCCCGGATTTCGGCGATACCGACCGGGTCGAGACCATTGGTTGGCTCGTCGAGCACGAGGACCTCGGGGGAGCCGAGCAGGCTGGAGGCGATGGCCAGCCGCTGTTTCATCCCGAGCGAATAGGTGCTGAAGGCCGAATCCCTGCGGTCGTAGAGGTTGACGCGTTTCAGGACGCCCTCTATGTCGCCCTCGCCCTTCCCCTTTATACTGGCGACGACCTCGAGGTTCTTACGGCCGGACAGGTAGTGGTAAAAGTTGGGTGTCTCCAACAGGGCGCCAATCTTTTGCCGGTGTACGTGCGTAGGGCTTTCGCCAAAAAGCCGAAACATGCCACCGGTCGCTTTCAGGACATCGAGGACGATACCCAAAAGAGTGGTTTTCCCGCTACCGTTTGGACCAAGGATGCCGAAAACGGTTCCGGCCGGGACTTCAAAAGACACGTCTCTTAAAGCTGTGATCGAGCCGTACTTTTTAGATAGGTGTTGAACGCTGAGAACGGTCATGACATGCTTTTTTTATAGTTTACCAGTTTTTCAAAAATCACCTGGTCATTTCCCTGGACCAGGGTAGTGGGGATCACGAAAGGGCTGCCGGTCATATTTTGTCTCCGTTTGTGCAGCCACGCCCGGATGGGGTTCTCCACCTGTTCAAAAAATTCAACGGTATCCTCCAGGTCCACGCGGATGTAGTTACTGCCCCACCCCACCCTGATCAGCGTAAAACCGGCGATGTTGCCCCAGGAGACGCGCACGCCCTTGATATTGTCCTCGAGGCCTTCAGGCGTCAGCTCCAGGGCCGGCCGGCCCCGAAGCACGGGAAGGATCAGGCGACGCACAAGATAATAGAGATACACCAGCAAACAAAGCAGGAATCCGAAAAAACCCACGTTCACCTGTCGTAACCAAAGCGGGGCGCCGATGGCCACGGCGATGACCCACACCAACGAAAAAAAAGCCACCAGCCACCGGTTGTATGGTATTGAAATCGTGCCCTCCATGCTTACCAGATATGGGCCCTGAGGCTGTCGGGCCGGTACATCCTGTCCCCCGGCTTGACATTGTAGGTGGTGTAAAAGGCATTCAGATTGGACACCGGGCCGTTGACGCGGTACTGGGGCGTGGAGTGCGGGTTGGTCAGCACCTGCGTCCGCAAAACTTCGGGGCGGGATTTGACCTTCCACACCTGCGCGAAGGACCGGAAAAAGCGTTCGTCCGGCGTCAGACCGTCGATACGGGTGGTGTCCTTGGCCTGGGCCGTTTTTTGGAAGGCGCCATAGGCTATAGAAAGACCGCCCACGTCGGCGATGTTTTCACCGAGGGTCAGGTTGCCGTTGATGTGGAAGGTATCCACCGCGACAAAACCGTCGTATTCCTGTACCACCAGGTTGGCGCGTTGCTTGAAGCGCTCGGCGTCTTCCTTGGTCCACCAGTCCTTGAGGTTGCCATCGGCGTCGTATTGGCGGCCCTGGTCGTCGAAGCCGTGGGTCATTTCGTGACCGATGACCAGGCCGATGGCGCCGTAATTGAGGGCGTCGTCTCCGTCCTTGTAGAAGAAGGGCGGTTGCAGGATGCCCGCGGGAAAGTTGATGTCGTTGGACGTGGGGTTATAGTAGGCGTCCACGGTCGGGGGCGTCATATACCATTCGGAACGGTCCACGGGTTTGCCTATCTTTTTGAGGTCGCGTTGGAACTGCCAGTTACCGCACTGGCGGGTGTTGTTGACCGCGTCGGCGCGGACGATGGAGATGGTGGAATAGTCCTTCCATTTATCGGGGTAGCCGATCTTCCTGGTGATGGCGTGGAGCTTGACCAGCGCCTTTTTCTTGGTCGAGTCCGACATCCAGTCGAGCGACTGGATGTGCTCGGCATAGGTCGCCTGGAGGTTGTTCACCAGCTCCAGCATCCGCTGTTTGGCTTCGGGCGGGAAGTATTTCTGGACATAGAGCTGGCCGAGGGCGTCACCCAGGTAGCCGTCCACGAGCCCGCACGCGCGTTTCCAGCGCTCCTGCATTTTTTGCTGGCCGCTCAGCAGGTGGGCGTAGGCAAAACGGGCGCTTTGGAGGGTGTCCGGAAGCACGCTGGCGTAGTTGTCGACCAGGTGGAAGGTGAGGTAGCTCTTCCAGTCGTCGAGGGGCAGCTTGTTCAATGCGTCGAAGAGGCCCGTGTAGTATTCGGGTTGGCCGACCAGGATGGTGTCGGCGGTGATGCCCAGGTTGTTCAATATATCTTTCCAGGGTCCCGGCAGCGCTTTTACGGGTTCCTTGTGGTAGTTGGCCTGCGGGTCGCGCAAGGCGACGGGGCTCTTGGAGACTTTTGCCATGGCGATCTCTGCCGCCATCAGCTCCCCAGCGCGTTTGGTCGCGGCGGCGGAGTCGTCGCCGATCATCCGGAAGACTTTTGTGACGTATACCGTGTAGGCTTCCCTGATCTTTTGGATCGAGGTGTCCTGGTTGAAATAGTAATCCCGGTTGGGCAAACCCAAACCGCCCTGGTCGAAGTGGGCGGCATTGACCTGGCTGTTCTTATCGTCTGCGGTGACGTAGTAGGCGAAAAGGGCGCCGTTTTCTTCTTTATATTCCCTGGCGACTTCGGAGAAAACGCCGGGGATGTCTTTGATTTGGGCGATATCGTTTAGCTCGTCTTTTAGCGGTGTCAGTGCTTTGCCGTCGATCGTTGCCGAGTCCATGACGCTCGCATACAGGTCGGCGACCTGCTGGGCGATCGAGCCGTTTTGCAAACCGGTTGTTTTGTCGAGCGAGTCCAGGATGCTGTGCATATCTTCCAGGGACTTGTCGCTGAGGCTATAGAGCGCGCCCCAGGCGGACTGGGAGGCGGGAATTTCGGTGCGTTTTATCCAGCCCCCGTTGGCATAGGTGAAGAAATCGTCCTGCGGGCGTATGGAGGAATCCACCGCGCTCGGGTCGATGTATGCGGGAGCGCCCGATTCGCTGCTGTTCCGGCAGGCGGCGGTAAGCATTAACCCCCCGGCGATGGCCAAAAGGGTCAGACGAGGTGATCCATTCATTGACTTGAGCACTTTAGTAGAGAGCTAAATGTATTGTTTTTTTGGGATTAGCGGACGATGGGCGTATCGAAAGCGGACGGTTTGCTGGGGGTTTTATGTCGCTACTTATTGATTATCTTTTAGTTACGAGCATAGCATTGTGTTAGATGGTCATATTTCATGTTCAAAACCTTCTACAAGACGTCCCTCCGGGGCCTGGTGCGTCATCCCCTTTTTTCCACCGTCAATATCTGCGGGCTGGCCATAGGCATGGGTAGCGCCCTGCTGATCTCGTTGTGGATACGGCACGAGCTGACCTATGACCGGCAGTATCCGAAACAGGCCCGGTTGTACCAGCTGATGACCAACAACAGCGCCGGGGGTAAAACCTGGACGGGACCGCAAACGCCTGAGGTCATGCCGGCGTATATCCTGAAGGACGTGCCGCAGGTGGAAAGCGTGGCGCGGTTGAGCTGGAACGGCGACATCCTGTTCCACTACGGGGATAAGGTTTTGCGGTCCACGGGCGCGGCGGCGGACGACCGTTTTTTGACGATGTTCGATTTTCCGATGGTGGCGGGGAACCCGGCTACCGCGCTGGTCGATCCGCATTCGGTCGTGTTGACGGAATCCACGGCGCGGAGCTTGTTTGGGTCATCGAATCCCATGGGCCAGCTCTTGCGGGTGGACACGACTAATTTTACGGTTACCGGAGTCATCAAAGACCTGGCCGACAATACACAGTTCAATTTCAAATGGCTGCTCTCCTATCATTATAAAGAGGCGCGGCACTATATCGATTCGGATTGGACGGATGTGAACAACAAGGCGTTTGTGTTGTTGAAGCCTGCTGCTTCGGTTGCTTCGGCGAACCGGTTGCTGGGCGGCATGGTTCCCTATTATTCACGCGGCCGCAGCGTGACCCAGGCGTTTATATACCCGATGGACCGTACGCGGCTTTATTCCGACTTTGAAAACGGGAAGCCGGCCGGCGGGCGTATCGGCACGATCCGCATCTTTGGGACGATCGCGCTCCTGATCCTGCTGATCGCGTGTATCAACTTTATGAACCTGTCCACGGCGCGGAGCGAACACCGGGCGCGGGAGGTGGGCGTCCGGAAGGTAATGGGCGCACGCCGGTTCTCGCTCATCTGGCAGTTCCTCGGAGAGTCGATGGCGATGGCCATCCTGGCGTCCTTGCTGGCGTTGTTGCTGGCGTATATCAGCCTGCCCACGTTTTGTACGCTTACGCAAAAGAAGCTTTCTCTCCCCTCCGATAGTGTCGGGTTTTGGGGCTCTTTTCTCGGATTCGTGGTCCTCACCGGCTTGTTAGCGGGGAGCTATCCTGCCTTCTTCCTCTCGGCGTTCCGCCCGATATCGGTGCTTCGCGGGACCTTTGTGCGCCTGCGTGGCTTGGTCACGCCGCGTAAAGCGCTGGTCGTTTTCCAGTTCACGACCGCCATCGCGCTGGTCGTCAGTACGCTGGTTATCCTGAAACAGGTCCGATACGCGCAGCACCGCCAGACCGGTTATGCGCAGCAGAGCCTGATCTATGTCAACATGGAAGGCGATATACCCAAACACTATGACGCCATCCGATCGGACCTGCTCAACTCGGGGGCGGTGACCTCGGTTACCGCGATGGCCAACCCACTGACGGAAACCTGGAGCATGGGCGCCCACCTCACGTGGCCAGGGAGTGCGCCGGACGAGCACATCCGCTTTTCGCGGACGTCTTCGGACGCCGATGCGGTCAAGACGCTCGGGCTGACGCTGGTCGAAGGCCGGGACATCGATGTCCGGCAATATCCCAGCGACTCCACGGCTTGCCTGATCAACGAGACGGCGGTCAGGGAGATGGGGCTTCCTTCGGTGCTGGGGCTGCCCATTACTGACTATCCGGATCATTGGCACGTGGTGGGTGTCGTCAGGGATTTCGTATTATTATCGCCATATGAAGATATCAAGCCATTGATCATTAAAGGGCCTTTCGGCGGTTCCGGGGTGATGCACCTGCGGTTGAATGCTGCGCGGTCTACTGCGGACGACCTGGCGGCGGTTGGCCGCATCCTGAAAGCCTATAATCCGACCTACCCGTTCGAATATCATTTTATGGACGAAGACTATGCGCGTAAGTTTGCGGGTGAACAACAGACGGCAAGCCTGGCAGCGCTTTTTGCGGGGTTGGCTGTTTTGATCTCCTGTCTCGGGCTTTTCGGACTGGCTACGTATATGGCGGAAAGCCGGACAAAAGAGATCGGTATCCGCAAGGTACTGGGAGCGTCTACGGTACGCCTGGTGGTGTTGCTGTCTTCGTCATTTGCGTTTTTGGTGGTGATCGCTCTTGCGGTGGCGACGCCGGTGGCGTGGTATTGTATGAGCCGGTGGCTGGAGGGGTATGCGTATAGGATGCGGTTAGATTATGTGCCTTTTGTGCTGGCGGGTGTTGGGGCGTTGCTCATCGCCTTTTTTACCGTCGGTTTTCAGGCGGTCCGGGCGGCTGTGGCCAATCCTGTAAATAGTCTAAGAAACGAGTAGTTATATGTTCCGTTCTTACTTTGTCATCGCCGTGCGCGTGCTTCGCCGCAACCCGGTATATGCTTTTGTGAATGTGCTGGGGCTAAGTCTTGGGTTGGCGGCGGCCATACTGATCCTGTTGTACGTCCGGGACGAGACCAGCTATGACCGGTTTCACCGGCTGGCGCCTTCGATCTACCGGGTCGACCGGGAGATCACCCGGGAAAACGGGGACAAGGTGCGAGGCGGGTACTCGGGATATTTCCAGGGCCCGCGGTTTGCGGCTTCCGTCCCGGGGGTCGTTTCGTATACACGTTTTGCGTCCGGGGGTGTGGACCTCGTTCGGGGGACGTCGATCGTTTCGCAGGCGGTTGGCTATGTCGATACGAATTTCTTTTCGGTGTTCAGTTTTCGGATGCTTTCCGGGGGGATTTCCTCTTCGCCGCATTCGGTAGTCGTTAGTTCGTCGTTTGCTTTGGCACAGTTCGGGACGGTTTCGGCCGTTGGGCGTCTGATGTCGGTGCGGGACGGGGGCCGCCTGGTCCCTTATATCGTCTCCGGGGTTTGTGCCGATCCGCCGTTGAATTCGTCTTTACAGTTCTCGGTGTTGATGCCGCTGGTGACGCCTTCCGGTTTGCCCAATTCGGAGTGGTTCCATTTCTTCTTGAACACGTTCGTGGTGGTCCGGCCGGGGGCGTCGATACCGGGTCTGTCCCGCGCGATGCAACAGGTATACTTGTCGGATGCGCGTTCGTCCATCGCGGAGATCCAGGCGAAATATGGGATCAAGGACTTGGGTATCCGGTATTTCCTACAGCCGCTGACCGATATACACCTGAGCACGACCGCGGGAGCGAACGAGGGGTTATCCGACGGGTCGGACCCGGTTTACGCTTATGTGCTCTCGGGGATAGCGCTTTTTATATTGTTGATCGCCTGTATCAACTTCGTCAACCTCACCGTGGCGCGGTCGGTCAAACGCGCCCGGGAGATCGGGGTCCGTAAAGTGATCGGGGGCAGAAGGCTGCAACTGGCGTGGCAGTTCATGGGGGAATCGTTCCTGTTGTGCGTGTTAGCCTTTGGGCTGGCGGTGGTTATTGCGCAGGCGGTGTTGCCTTTGTTTAATACGCTGTCGGGGAAGTCGCTGTCGTTTGCGTATTTGCTGGATACCCGGTTGGTACTCTTTTATTTTTTGTTGTTGGTTTGCACCTCACTTCTGGCGGGGGTCTACCCAGCGCTGATCCTCTCGCGGTACCGGCCGGTCGAGACGTTGTATGGGCGGTTTTTGCCGTCATCAGGTCATTTTCAGCGGGGGCTGGTCGTCTTTCAGTTTGTCCTCGCGACCGTGCTGATCGTGGCGACGGCGGTGATCGCGCTACAGGTGAACTATATGCTGCGGCAGCCGTTGGGGTATGACGATCGGGACGTTCTTCTTGTATATGGAGCGCCTTCTGCCGCATTCGAGCGCTCGCTCGCTTCTTTGCCGTTTGTCCAGGCTGTCTCGTTGAAAAACGCGGGGACACCGGGGAATACCGTACGCGTAGGCGCCTCCCTGAATATCAATATTTCGTCCGAATCTATCGATACGGGGTTCTTTTCCCTGTTGCATGTGCCGGTTGTCCTTGGCCGGAATTTCTCTTTGGTATCCGACTCTTCCCGCTCGGTCATCGTCAACGAAGCGTTTGTCAGGCAGGCGGGATGGCGCAGCCCTATCGGCCAGAAGGTGTCAACGTTCGAGCCTCGTGTCGACTATACGGTGATTGGGGTTGTGCGTGACTATCATTTTCGGCCGTTGACATCGGCGATCGAACCGCAGTTCTTTACCATGCAGTCAGCCGCGTATGGGATGTACTACATCAAGCTGGCGCCTGGGCACACGGGTGCGGCGTTGTCTTCTATTGGTCGCGCCTTCCACACGGCTTTTCCCCTGGAGCCTTTCTCCTTTGACTTCATGGACGACGTCAACCGGTCGGCCTACGCCGCTGAAGAGCGCTGGCGCTCCATGGTCCTTTTTGGGGCGCTGCTCACGGTCTTTATTTCCTGCATCGGGCTGTTCGGGCTGTCGGTACTGGCTGCCGCGCGGCGCGTCAAAGAGATCGGCATCCGGAAGGTGCTCGGTGCGTCCGTCGGCAGTCTTTTAGCGCTTTTGTCTTTCGGGTTCTTACGGCTGGTAGGGCTCGCGCTGGCGATTGCGTTGCCGGTGGCGTATTATGGGGCGTCGCGGTGGCTGCAGCGGTATCCGTACAGGGTTTCCCTCTCGTTTTGGATGTTTTTCGTGGTGGCCCTTTTGGTTGTCCTCGTGGCGTTGTTGACGGTGGGGGGACAGGCGGTGAGGGCGGCGCGGAGGGCGCCGGTGGGGGCGTTGAAGGGGGAGTGAGGCTTCGCGTGAGTTGTATCGCCGGCGCTATTGCATATTTTCAGCTTGAACTTCTCGAATAAAGGCTTCGTCTACTTGCGCGATATTGGCTATTTCGACGGGGCTGAACATATTCAAAGCGAGAAGGCTGAGAACAATTTGCCTCTTTATTTGCTTTTCGCTCTCTGCGCGCCCTTCGGTCAATCCCTCCTTGATACCTTTTTTAAGGCCCCGCTTGAAGCCTTTGGCTTCGCCGGCCTTTTCACCCATCTGATAAACGCCCATCTTGGGGGTATTCGGGTGGTTCCGCATAAAGTCATCGATATCCAGCATAAATTTCGAGTTTTCCAGTTTCAAGTTACGCAAATTCGCAATTACCAAGAGCTGATTCAGATACCTGGAGCGCTGAAGCCCGTCCGGTGTCGATAGCAAAATCTGTCGCAGCACGTCCTGACCCAAATCCTCCAGGCTTTCGCCTGAAAGGTCCGCCAATAGGGCAAACATCTTCACCTCCGGAAGCGGAGATTGGAGGAAAATGCGATAATCTACGGAGTTAATTGATAACAGCGAGTATTTAAAATGTATGGAATCGGTATGCAGTTCGTCTATCATGTCGGAAATATCTTTCGACATACTAATAACGAATTGCCTTATGGGCATTTTATGTTTACGGTAAAGCATTAAATAATATTCCGCCATCCGATAGACCATGTCTTTGTCGCTCCTCGACTGGAATTCTATATGAAGGATAAAGGTCCTGCCA
>NZ_DATJIY010000206.1:0-6670 GCF_035492835.1 Dinghuibacter sp. | reverse complement strand
GGTATCGCCGAGATGAGCGAGCTGCCCAAGGACGTACGCGAAAAAACCGACATCCTCGACGCGGTGGGTAACACCACGGCGGCCACGGGCAAGGGTTTTGCGATTGCTTCCGCGGCGCTGACGTCGCTGGCGCTGTTCGCCGCTTTTGTCGGCGTCGCCGGGATCGGCGGCATCGACATCTACCACGCCGACGTGCTGGCCTGCCTGTTCGTGGGCGGGATGATACCTTTTGTTTTCTCCTCGCTCGCCATACGCGCCGTCGGTCAGGCGGCCATGGCCATGGTGGAAGAGGTCCGTCGCCAGTTCCGCGAGATCCCCGGGATCATGGAAGGCACGGGCCGGCCCGAATATGAAAAGTGCGTGGCGATCTCCACTACGGCTTCCATCCGCAAGATGCTGCTGCCTGGCGCCATCGCGCTGCTGTCCCCGTTAATCATCGGTTTCCTTGCGGGCCCCGCGGCCCTGGGGGGCTTCCTGGCCGGCGCTACCGTGAGCGGCGTGCTCATGGGTATCTTCCAGAACAACGCCGGCGGCGCCTGGGACAATGCCAAAAAGAGTTTTGAAAAGGGCGTCGTGATCAACGGCGAAACTTACTACAAAAAGTCCGAGCCGCACAAGGCCTCCGTTACCGGGGACACCGTGGGCGACCCGTTCAAGGATACGTCCGGACCTTCGATGAATATCCTCATCAAGCTGATGAGTATCGTATCGCTCGTCATCGCTCCGACGCTGGCGCAAGTCTGGCACACCAAGGAAGCCGCGGTGGCCCACCACGTAAAGCACCCCGCGCCGATCGTCAGAACGGTGGCGACACTTCCGCGGTAATTTTTCCCCTGATCTTGTTTCGATGCTGGGCGCCCCACTCACGGAGGGCGCCCAGTACGTTTCCGAGGGTATCGGCGTAGGGCGTCAGCTCATAGGTGACTACGACCGGGGCGCCGGTATCTATTTTGCGATGGATAAAGCCGTTCAGCTCCATCTGCTTTAGCTCGGTGGACAGCACCCGGGCCGAAATGCCCTTTATCGACCGCTGCAGCTCGTTGAAGCGTTGCGGCCCCCGGTCTCGCAAGGCAGCGATGACGGGGAGCTTCCATTTTCCTCCGACGGCATACAATGCATCCTGGACGGCGCCGAGGGCGGCGGTGCACTCCTGGGCGGTATGGGGTTTTTCGAGTGGCATGTTTCTTATTTGCTTACCCAAAGGTAAGTACTAACCTTTAGTTTACTACTTACTTTTTATTAGTTGGTCCGGGTAATTTTGTATCCATGAAAAAGATCCTGCACGTTATTTCGAGTCCCCGGCATGGGGAAAGCTACAGTATAAAGCTGGGCGAGGCTATTGTTGCCAAATTGCTGTTGGAGTATCCGGGGAGCACGGTTTCCACTTATAATCTGGTGGACGTGCATTTCCCGCACCTGGAGGAGGCGCATATCGCGTCGTTCTTTACGCCTTTGGAGGCACGGACGCCCGCCGGTGTCGAGGCCGCCCGGCATTCGGATGAGGCCATCCGGGCTATACGGGAGGCGGATATCCTGGTCGTCGGTGCGCCGATGTACAATTTTAATATCCATTCCTCTCTTAAGGCGTGGCTTGACCACATTGTCCGGAGCGGCGTGACCTTCAGTTACGGGGCTACGGGGGCAGAAGGGCTGGTAACCGGCAAAAAAGTTTACCTCGCGGTGGCCACCGGCGGAGTGTATTCTTCGGGGCCGATGAAAGAGTATGATTTTGTGGTGCCGTACCTCACGTGGATGCTGAGCTTTATCGGGATGAAAGACATTTCGGTGGTGCGGGTGGAAGGTACCGCGATACCGGAGCTCAAGGAAGGGGCGCTGGAGCGGGCGGTAGCCAGCATCGAGGTCTAAAGCGGGCGCCTGGGTCTACGGCAGGCCTGGGCTAAAAGCGATGTTAACGGCGCCCTTCGTGGCGCCCTTTTTTGTATTTTGGCCGGATGCACAAGACGCCGTCCATATTGGTGCACGCCATCCCCGGCTTTATCATCCTGATCGTCGCCGAGGTGATCTACGCGGTGCGGACCCAGCGGGAGCTATATGATGTCAGGGACGCCTCGACGAGCATCGCCCTGGGGCTGGGGAACCTGGCGGTCGGGTTGGTGAGTAAGTCGCTGATCCTGGGGGTGTTTGTCTTTATTTACAGGTTTCGTCTTTGGAGCATCCCTTTTGGCGCCTGGTGGGCCTGGGTACTTTGCTTCTTTGCGGACGACTTCAGCTATTACTGGTTCCACCGGTGCGCGCATGAGGTCCGGTGGTTCTGGGCGTCGCACGTGGTGCACCATTCTTCGGAGCGGTATAACCTGGCGGCGGCCCTCCGGCAGACCTGGACGGGGGACCTGACGGGGTCGTTTATCTTCTGGACCTGGATGCCTTTTCTCGGTTTCGAACCCGGGATGGTGCTCATGATGCAGTCTTTCAGCCTCCTGTACCAGTTCTGGATACATACGGAGGTCGTGGGCCGCATGCCTTTTTGGTATGAATTTATCTTCAATACCCCCTCGCACCACCGCGTCCATCACGGCTCGGACCTGGATTACCTGGACAAAAACCACGCGGGGACGCTGATCGTCTGGGACCGGCTTTTCGGGACGTTTGAACCGGAACGGTACCGTCCGACGTATGGGTTGACGGTCAATGTACAGACGTTTAACCCGGTGCGCGTGGCCTTTCATGAATGGGTGAATATGGCGGGCGAGCTGTGGCGGGCGAGGACCTGGAAACAGGCATTTATGCTTTTGTTTGGGGCGCCGGGGTGGAGCTCGGGGAAAACGACGAAGGCGCTCCGGCAGGAGCAGGCCACACGACAACTTCGCGCGCAAAAATTTCCCGAAAAATGATAAGCGGTTATGATCTTACGAATGAACTCGTATATTTGACTTACGAAAACAATCGTAAAATGGGTAAACAATTGAAGCCAACCGAAAGTGAACTGGAGATCCTCCAGGTATTGTGGGAAAAGCAAAAGGCGACCGTGCGGGAGGTGCATGAAACGCTTGCCCAATCCAAGGACGTGGGTTATACGACCACCCTCAAGCTGATGCAGATCATGTATGAAAAAGGTCTTGTAAGACGCGACGAAAGCAGTAAGACGCACATTTATGAGCCGCTGGCCAGCCGTGAAAAAACGCAGAAACAGCTCGTGAGCCGTATGGTGGATACCCTTTTCCAGGGATCCCCGGCGCAGCTGGTGATGCAGGCCCTGGGTCAGCATAAGACGTCCGCAGGGGAATTGGAAGAAATCCAACGCTTATTGGACAACCTCAAAAATCAGTAACATGACAACCCTGAGCGGGTCCGCTTTCCTCCAGGCCTTGGGATGGGCCATCGCCGGAAGCCTTTGGCAGATGGCCCTTCTTTGGATGATCTACCAGCTATGCTTTGGCGCCTGGAGGTCCATCCGCGCCTCCATCAAGACCGGTGCGGCCACCATCTTCCAGTTCGTGGGATTCGGGTGGTTTATTTCGTCTTTGGTGGGGCACTATTGGAAGCATCTCGTTTCCGCCGCCCCCGTAGTGGTTTACGATGCCGCTCCCGCGGCCGGCGGCCCGCTGGGTTATGTCAACGAGTTTTTAGCCTGGTCCGAGCGCTACCTGCCTTACCTGTCGGGGGCCTATCTTATAGTCCTGGTCTTCCTGCTGGCGCGGGTGTTCAAGGCCTACCGCCACGTCCAGGCGGTGCGGACCGAAGGGCTTTCCCGGATTGAAGCGAAATGGCGGGTATACGTCACCGAGATGGCGCACCGCATCGGTATCCGCCGTGAAATCCGGATCTGGCTGAGCGAAAAGATCGACATCCCCGCCACCATGGGGTATATCAAACCGATCATCCTGCTCCCGATCGCCAGCTTCAACCACCTGTCGGCCGAGCAGGTGGAGGCCATTCTCCTGCATGAATTGGCCCACATCAAACGACACGACTACCTCCTCAACCTGATCCTCACGGTGATGGATACCGTCCTGTTCTTCAATCCGTTTGCCCAGCTCATGGCGGGGCACATCCGGACGGAACGGGAAAACAGCTGCGACGACTTCGTCCTGCAATTCCGGTATAACCCCCACGTATATGCGTCCGCCCTGCTGAGCCTGGAACAGCAACGGTTGTCGCCGGAGCTGGCCATGGCCGCTTCCGGCAAGACCGACCTGCTGGACCGGATCAAACGGATCATGAACGTCCCCAGCCGCCCCATGAACTATGGACAGAAGCTGATGGCGTTGTTTATTACGGCAGGCATCCTGGCCTCCCTGGCCTGGCTGACCCCGGAGAACGTCGGCAACAAACCCATCCTGAAAACGATGGCAGCCCTGCTGCCCGAGGCCCCGGTTCCCGATGCACCGGCGCCTGTGGTGGCGCCTGAACCTACGTTTGTGCCGGATGTCCCGGTGAAATCTCCCAAGGTCCGTTCGAGCAAACCCTGCCCGGTAAAGGATGAGGTTCGCGAGGATCATGACGTGGTCCTGAATTTCCAAAGCGACACCGTCGTTAAGCTAAAAACCTTCAAGTTCAAGGTGGACAGCATGCACTTCACCTTTGCGATGGGGCAAAAAGCCTTTGAGCAGGGGAAGAAGGAGATGCTGCGGGTACAGCTCGACACCCGCCAGGACCTCCTGGATTCGTATAAGTGCCAGATCCAGCAGCTCGAAAACCAGGTCATGGACAGCCGCGACAAAGAACGCGCCATCCAGGCCCTCCGGCTAAGCGCGGAAAAGGTGCTGCGTTTTCAAAAAGTAGAGCAGGACCAGATGGCCCGGCGGCAGGCATCCGCCTCCCGCCAGTGGGCGCTGGTTGTCCGCGACAATGAGTTGTCTGACGAGGCGGCCGACCGGAATCAGCAGCTGGCCCAGGCCAGGGCTGAACGGGAACAGCAACTGGCCCTCACCCAGGTCACGCACGAGCAACACCTGGCCGAAGCCGACATCCAGCGGGAAAGGGAGCGCGCGGCGGCGATCCTCCGCGATGTCAACCGGAAACTGGCTGCCG
The DNA here is from genome assembly GCF_035492835.1 of Dinghuibacter sp. Classification (NCBI taxonomy): domain Bacteria; kingdom Pseudomonadati; phylum Bacteroidota; class Chitinophagia; order Chitinophagales; family Chitinophagaceae; genus Dinghuibacter; species Dinghuibacter sp. Next base: position 1,678 of record NZ_DATJIY010000206.1, on the reverse strand, counting down.
GGGCTTTCAATTACAAAATCAAATCAAAGGTGCTCGACCAACAGGCCGATGACGAGGAAAACGGCATTTCCGCCGACCAGCCCGGCTGGCAAAGCCCCGCCTATCCGACCCGGTCGGTTATCATGACACCGGTGGTATATTATCCGCAGACGCCCCGGGTCAAGCCCATGCCGGCTTTATCGGCCAAGACTTACAAGGAAAAGTCGACGTTTTACCGTATTTCCGCCGACCGATATGCCGCGGCGCCCGTCGTTACGGCCGACAGGTCGCTCGTCCGGAAGCTGGAAAGCGACGGATACCTCAACGAGAGCTGTAATGTGCGTATCGTCATCGAGAATAACACCCTGACCATCAATGGGCAAACCCAGCCAGAGTCAGTGTATGACCAGTACAAGGCCTACCTGGATGGGAAAACGCTGGTTATCTTGTCTTCCGGGAAGGTGATACAGGTCACGGAGAAATAGGGCCGCGGCGCAACACTTCGCCCGCCGCCGGGCCTTCACAGAACAACAAATCGAGTATACAAAGGTTCCCCACAAAGCCGTGGCGGTCTTCAAAGACCTGCGGGTAGGCGTAGCCGACCCCGGATGCGGGCTCCGGTTTTGACTGCAAACGCCGGTCGGCGGCGTCGGGGTAGTTGTCGATCAGGGCGGTCGTCACCTCTATTTTCCCCTCCCATTTCAATTGCTTCAGGACCCATTCCAGGGTCAGGCGGTTCCAGACCGCCAGGTCTGCCGGGCGCTCTTTAAAGAGCGCTTCGAGGGTGTGCGCGTAGTATTCGAACCAGGGCGACCGGCGGTAGGCGTCGTGGATCGATCGCCAATGCCGCACCCTCCAGTTCTCCCTGTATGAAATTTTGACATCCTTGAATAGGCTTTTTTGGCCCCTGCCAGCCTCAAGGGGGACGCTTAAAACCAGGGGGGTGTTAGGCCCCAACAGGTAGCAACGGTTCAAATGCCGGCCTTTTTCCCACCTCAGATATTGCTCTATTTTTAAATATGAGAAATCTATTGAAGCTTGATAGTAATCAATGCTTCCAAAATATTGACTTTCAAGTATAACCGTTTGTTTCATTTTGGAGTATATCGGTGGCGAAGGATGTCGGGGTTTGGGGGTTAAATTTCGTTTTTTCAGGGTTGGATTCGATTTTATATTTAATACAGGTGTATGGGTTCAATTTATTGTTTAATAGATAGTTAAAGTAAATTTATTCCGCTAATTTGGATAGCATATTTTTATCTAAAGTAAAATTTTAGGTAGGGCTTGGAATACCAAGGATTTTAGTAAAGGTACGAAAGGAATGTGAGGCGACTATAGGCTACTATATACAATTTCCCACAAGTCGTTTCTAACCACATTAGCAAAATGGCCGGGATTGTAACCTTCTCCTACCCTACTTCGTTTAACCCCTCCGCTTCGGCGCTAAAAACCTTGGGAACGTCAAAATGACACAACTGCAAAACTGTAAGACGCTAAAAGAACTCATGAGCCACCTAGGCGATGAGTCCGTTTGTCGGGCTTACATGGAACAAATGAGGTGGGGAGGCGACCCGGTTTGCCCCCATTGCGGTCAGCGGTCGCCCTATAAATTGAAGGACGGGAAAACATATCGTTGCAAATCGAAGACCTGTAAAAAGGATTTTACGGTTACGGTCGGGACGGTTTTCGAAAATTCCAA
>NZ_DATJIY010000205.1:0-15910 GCF_035492835.1 Dinghuibacter sp. | reverse complement strand
CGCGGAAATGGCGCCGTTACCACCGAAAGCCAGGGCACTGCCGGCTTGCAGGATCAGGGTATTGAAGGAATTGGCGTTGGTCAGCGTGGCCAACCCGGGCTGGGAGACCAACAGGCGCGTCGTCGGGTTGGCGTTGCCGATACCCACGTTGCCATTCTGGTCGATCCGCATGCGCTCCGCACCCGTACTGGTGCTGAACGTCATAAAACCGCCCTGGGTGCTGCCGCCCCGGTAAAAGTTAATGGCGTTGTTCAGCTGTCCGTAAAACCGGTGTTCCAGGGAAAACGACAAAGCGCTCCCCGGCTGGGTGGCGCCGACCCGGACGGCCAGGTAGGTACCCATACTGTCGGCGTTGCCCTCGGCCAACCGCCCCAGCACGCTGGACAGCGTATCGGCGACGGTGTAGCCGACGTCCAGGAAGGCCTTTGGCGAAGTCGTGCCGATCCCGACGGGCCCGGTGGAGGGGAAGGTGTTTTGGGCGTGTACAAAAAAGGGAAGGGCGAGTAGGCTTAGCAATAGGTAAGCGCGCATAGGTAGAGTGGTTAGGAGTTAAGGATAAAAAAAACCCGTACAATGTACGGGTTTTCTAAGCACTCCTAAGCAGGAACTTATAAAAGTTTATTTTTATTTAATAGCGCCATCGCCTCAAAGAGGATCGCGCCGCTCTCCTCCGTGGTCAGGTCGGTTTCGCCGGAAGGCGGCACCGACCAGTTGCTGCCGTAGAAGTAACCGGGCCGGGTCGTCGCCTTGAGCCAAAGCGACTGGGCATTGGTCTTTAGGAACTGGGCGAAACGCTGTTTGGAATTGGCATCGAGCGCCGGAGAGACCGTCAGCAGGGTCAGGTAACGGACAAGCACCCCCTTGAAGAGACCGCCGTCGCCCTGGCCTTCGTCGTGGAAAAGACCGGCGGACACGATCCGGTCGTCGGTGATGGCGTTGTTGGCGGTCAGCAGCGCGTCGCTGAGGTAGGACTGCTGCCCGGTGGCGTTGTACATTTCCAGCGCGGCGCCGATAAACAGCCCCTGGTTGTAGGTGAACCACCAGGTGGTATTGAGCTGGCCGTCGTTGTTCTCGTTGATGCCATCGTAGACAAAGCCCGTGCCCGGATCGACCAGGGTGCTTTTCTCCCAGTTGTAAATCTTCTGCGCCCAGGCCAGGTCGGAGGCGTTCTGGAAGTGCTCGTACATCCGCGCGGCCAGGATACAGGCGTTCCCGTTGGCGGGGGTGCCCTTGTTATACGTCGCTTGCTTGTTCCAGGCGATGCCGCCCCCCTCGATATTGTTCCAGCCGCCCTGGATATCGGTCCAGACGGCCTGGGCCGCCGTTTTCCAGCGATCGTCCTTGGTCACGTCGTAGGCGCGGAGCATGGCGTTGGCGTTCCAACCCATGTCGTCGTAGTAGAACCCGATAAAGGTCCCGCCGTTACCGGCCTGTACGCCCGTATACCACCCGGACATGAGGTCGGTATAGGTGCTGCTGTCGGTGCGCATGGAGGCGTCCACGAGGATGTCCAGCGCGTGGGCCTGGGGCCAGTACTGGAAGGTCGTGTTGCCCTGGTTGTTGGTGTTGTAATAGCCGCCCGAGGCGTTCCAGTAGGCGGCGATCATCGCGTGGGTGCTGGTGTCGGCGATCTTGTCCCAGTCGTAGGCGTAGGCCGTCGAGGAACCGGACCCGAAGTTGACCGAGTCGTAGTTCTTGGCGCAACCTGCGCAGGCCAGCAAAAGAATTATATATCGTTTCATCGTATCAATGTGGTGTTACTGTATGGGTGTAAGGGGCGTCCGGTTGCAAAAAGACCTCGATGTCGTTTTGCTTATTGTCTTCCGTGGACGTCTCGAACTTGTACTCATTGTTCCACTGGTCGCTGGTCACCGGGAAGAGATAGAAGTAGCTCGGCGCCGTCGTCGCCGTGGGTTCGCTGTTGTCGCCGTTCGAGCTGCCGTACCATTCGTAGCTGTCGGAGGCGCCGCCGCCGGCGTTTACGGTGAAACGGAATTTGTACCGCTCTTCCGCGCCCCATGATTCCGTGGGCTCGACGATCAGCTGGTTCTTGTCGATCCAGGTGCTGTTCCCGTTGTAGGTCAGGTGATACTTGACGTCGTCGAAGTCGCCGTACCATACGTCGATGCTGCGGATGACCGTGACCGTGGCCAGTGCGTTGTTGAAGTCCAGGTTGAAACGCACCTGGGCGGTCGTATCCGTGTAGCTGTTCGACCCGCTTTGCTTGAGGTTGGGGCCGGTGATGAAATACGTCGTCGGCGTCCCGGTGTTGGCGTCCACGAACTGGTAGGACCCGCCGCTGGTCAGCGAGGTGTATAATTCGAATACCCCGGCGGCGGTACTTTTGAAGTGGATTGCCTTGGACAGGTCGGCGCCGCCCTCGGTGGCGGAACCGGTGAGGTAGATGTCCGTGGGGATCTTGTCAAACCCGGCGGGACGGACGACGGTCATCATATGCGTCTGCGTCCCGGGCACGGTGTTCAAGCCCTTGGTGGAGAGCACGGTCCAGTAGAGCCTGCCCGTGTCGAGCGAGCCGATACCCGCCATCTTGGCGATGGAATTGAGGGTCGACTGGGAGATGGTGGCCGTGGTGGCGACGCCGGTATTGTCCGATGACACCGTAAAGAGCGGGTTTTTGAAATTGCCGCCCTTGACGGTATCGAAGGCGACCTCGTATTGCACCAGGCTGCCGTCCTCGGCGTGCGCGGGCGCCCACTCGAATTCGATGACCGACGAGCCGCCGGGCGTAATCTGCAGGAAGAGGCTGTCCTGGGGCGCGTAGAGCGTGGATACCGGGCTCGTGGTCTGGTCCAGGGAATATTTGTATTCTTTCTTACAGGCTCCCGCAACCAACAGGAGGACCGATATATAGACAATGCGTTTCATAATTTTAATAATTGGGGTTTTGAGTGAGGTTGGGATTCTGTTGCCGTTCATAGGTGGGTATCGGCCACAGGTAGTCGCGTGCGGCGTTGAAGGTGCGTTTGCCCGCCTGGATATAGCCACCGTCCACGGACGGATCGCCATACATGGCGCCGTGCACCGTCCCGTTCATGACGACTTCGGAGGTCTTCCACCGGCGGATATCGAAAGCACGCAAACCTTCGAGGGCCAGTTCCGTACGACGCTCCCGCCTGATGATCGATCTCAGCTGAGCCTGGGTCCAGGCGGCGTTGAACTGGATGGCGTTCGGGTCGGTAAAACCCGCGCGGGTACGGAGAGCGCCGATCGTCTGGTTCCACACCGTGGCGTCCATCTGGCCGAGCTCGTTCCTGGCTTCCGCGTCCATCAACAGGATGTCCCCATAACGGATCAGGATCAGGTCCAGCCCCGAGTTTTCACCGGGCTGCGCGGTCCAGTCGAAATACTTGCGCCAGTAGTACCCGGTGGAGGAGCCAAAACCGCCGTTTGGCACGTATTCATCTGCCCCCTTGGTGGCGCTGGTGTCCGACCCCGGCTTGATATAGATCGTGTGCGAAGCGCCCCCGGGGACGGTCCAGTTGTACAGGTGGTAGACCAGCGTGGCGGTCATCCGGGGGTCACGGTTGATATAAGGGTTATTGGGATCGTATCCCGAGCTCGCCTGGGTGATGGTATCCCCGTTCATCATCAGGTAGTCGTCGACCAGCGACTGGGTCGGCGCCAGGGCGTTGTCGCGGGCGCCGGCGGAGATGGGTATCAGGTCGAACGTCCAACCGTACATCCGTTGGGTGGGTACGAATTCCTCGTCCAGGATGACCTCGCTGTTGTGTTCATTGGCGATACTGAAGATATTCGCGTAGCTGGAGACCAGGCTGTAGCTGTTGGTGGCGATCACGCTGTCGCACAGCGCCGCGGCCGCCTGCCAGTTCCCTTCATACAGCTGGACCCTGGCCTTGAGCGCCAGGCACGCGCCGCTGGTGATACGGCCGAGGTCGGCCGCGTCCCAGCTGGCCGGCAGGCCGGCCTGTGCCGTGCTCAACTCGGCCATGACAAAGGCAAGGACCTGGGCCCGGGGCGTCCGGGCGATGGTCTGGGACTGTTGCAGGGTGATGTCGTGGTCGAAAAGCGGGACGTCACCGAACCATGTCATCAGCTGCCAATATTGGAAGGCCCGGATGAACCGGGTCTGCGCGATCAGCTGCGCCTTTTGAACGGTGTCATAGTTCGGGACGCGGTCCACGTTGTCCAGGAGGACGTTGCAGGATTTGATACCGCCGTAGTGACCGCTCCACTCGGATTCGAAACGCCCGTTGGACGCGTCAAAGCTCCCGCTGGCGATGGAAAAGGCGCCGTCCTGGTCTCCCCTGCCGCAATAGCAGTTGTCAGAGATTCCTTCGTTGTAGAAGAAAACGTCGCTCCCGTACATCTGCGCATAGGCCGTATTCAGCAGGGCGTTGGCGTTGGCGGGCGTCGACCAGTAGTTGGCGTCGGTATATTTATCTCCCGGGGATTGGTTCAGCTTCTGGCAACCCAACCCGAGGAGGCAAAGCGTATAAAATAGTGTGCGTCTCATTTTTTCAGTTTTAAAACGTTACATCCAATCCACCCCCGTAAAAGATCGGGGTCGGATACACGCGGCCGCTCTGGTTGCTGCCGTATGCGTTGCCCAGGCTGTTGTTGAACTCGGTCGACTCCGGGTCCAGGAACTTGACCGCCGACAGGGTCAACAGGTTCTGGCCGGTGAAGTATACCCGCAGTTTTTGCACGTGCAGCTTACGCGACATCAAACCCGGGAGGGTGTAGCCCACCTGGAGGTTTTTCAACCTCGCGTAGGCGCCGTTGAAGAGATACAGGCTGGAAGGCTGGTTGTAGTCGTTGGCCTGCGCCTGGCTCCCGTTGGCGCTCAGGATCGGGTACTTGGCGTTGGGGTTGGTGGGCGTCCAGAAGTTCAGCTGGTGCTGGAATATGTTGTACGAATAGTTCCCCTGGAAGGGGTCCACCAGCTCTCCCCGGACGAACATCGTCCGCTTGCCCACACCCTGGATAAAGAGGCTCAGGTCGAACCCTTTGACGGCGACGGTATAGGTAAAGCCGAACGTAAACCGCGGAAACGGATTCCCGAGGTAGTAGTAGTCGTTCTGGTCGATGACGCCGTCCCCGTTCTTGTCTACGTATTTGTTGTCCCCGGGCTGCGGGGTAATCCCCACGGGCTTGGCGTATTTGGCGACGTCTTCCGGGGTTTGCAGGTAGCCGTCCCTTTTGTACCCCACATAGGACTGGAAGGGGAGACCCGCGCGGATGACGGTATACATCTCGGCGTCCCCGTTCAGTTGCTGGGTACCCTGGAAATAGAGCACCTCGTTATGGTTGTCCGCCAGGTTGAAGGCAAAGGTGTGGCTGAACAGGCGTCCGGGCAGGCTGTATTTGACCGACACCTCCCAACCCTGGTCGCGCATCTTTCCCGCGTTGTAATTGGGCAGCGACGTACCAAATGTCCCGGGTACCGCCGGCGATACCAGGATGTGGCTCGTCAGCTTGTTGAAATAGTCCAGCGATACCTGCAGGCGGCGATCCATCAGGTACGCGTCCACGCCCCCGTTGAGGGTGGCGGCCCGTTCCCAGGTCAGCTCCGGGTTGGAGAAAAGGAAGCCCTCGCCGGAGACCGCGGTATTGTTGAAACCGTACATGGCGACATAGGACTGGTATTGCGTGAAATACTGGTAATTACCCACCGCCTGGTTGCCGAGCACGCCGTAGGAGCCCCGTATCTTGAGCTCGCCGATGTGTTGGCGGATGTGGTCCATAAAGGATTCGTCGGTGAGCTTCCACCCTGCGGAAAACGAAGGGAAAAAGCCCCAACGCAACCCCGGGCGGAACTTGGAGGAACCGTCCTCGCGGAAGTCGACCTCCGCGAGATAGCGGCCTTTGTAATCGTAGTTGACACGGCCGAACGCGGAGTTCAGGGCCGTGATCGACGAGCCCATGTTCGAGGTGGAGGCGTTCGTCGAGATGATCGACCCCGTCGTCGGCGTACCGAGGGCGCTGTCGGTAAGCGTGTAGTAGACGTTGCTGCCCTGGAAGGTCGTGGACTCGTTGGCGACGCCCACGAGCGCGTTGACGTGGTGCTCCCCGAAAACGCGGTTGTACTGCGCCATCAGCTGGGTGTTGGTGAACACCGTCACGCCGTAGGTGTCCCCCGTGGTCCGGTCGTTCCCATATACGCCCTGCGGATAGAAGTCTACCTGCATGACGCGTTTGAAGTAGTGGTTCCAGTCCACGTCGCCGCCAAAGACGCCCTTCAGGCTAAAGCCCTTGAACAGCGTAATCTCGGCGTTGACGTTGCCGGTGATGTCGTCGTTGGTCGTGAGCGCGTACCCGCCGTGTTCGAGGATGCCGAGCGGGTTGAACTGGGTCAGCACGGTATTGGTCAGGTAGCGGCCCAGGGAATCCTGCATGCTGAAATTGGTGGGGGTGCGCTCCGCGTCCGCCATCAGGAAGCCGTTGTCGTAGGAGTTGTTCTTCAGCTCGTCGTGGCTGTAGGCGAGCGTACCGCCCGCCTTGAGGATGCCGTACTGGCTGGTGGCTGCTATCCGGATGTTGTAACGGCGGTAGCCGTAATTCGGGCCGACGAAGTTGCTGCTCTGGTCCACACCGCCGACGGACAACAGGTAGGTCGAGTTGTCGCCGCCGCCGGAAAGGGTCACGTTGTGGCTTTGCTGGGGCGCCGTGTGCAGGATCTGCTTGAGGAACCACTTGTTATCCCCGCCCGCCTCCAGCGCCTGGATTTGCTCCGGCGTGTATTGCGCGGGCAGCCCCACGTTGGTCAGGGATTCGTTTTTATAAATGGCGTTCTCCCAGGCTGGCAGCGGTGAGATCAATACCTTGGATTTCTGCATGCCCCATATCCCGTCATAGCTGACGGTGGGTCGTTGACCCTTATGCCCCTTTTTGGTGGTCACCAGGATGACGCCGTTGGCGGAGCGCGAGCCGTAGATCGCCGACGCGCCGGCATCCTTGAGCACCGAGATGCTTTCGATGTCGGCCGGGTTGATGAGGTTGAGGTTCCCGCCCGCGATACCGTCGATGACGATCAGCGGGTCGTTGCTGTTGAAGGAGCCAACGCCGCGGATGTTGATGTTTTGCTGGGCGCCCGGGGAGGGATCATAGGTTTGAATGATGAGGTTGGGCGAAACCCCCTGGAGCAGCTGCGTCGTATTGATCGCCGGTTTCCCTTCCAGGTCCTTTTGGGTGATCTGGTCCACCGCGCCGGTTACGCTGGTTTTCTGCTGGGTGCCATACCCCACGACGACCACGTCCTGGAGCGCCGCGGACGCCAGCCGCATCGTTACGCTGACCGTGGTGCGGCCTTTCACCGCCACGTCCATCGGCTCGTATCCGATGTAGGTGAAGTGCAGCGTGGCCGAGGCGTCCACCTGTATGGAAAAGTCGCCTTTGTCGTCGGTGGCCACACCCTTGTTACTGCCGCTCACCGTCACCGATACCCCGGGCAGGGCGTTCCCCCTGGCGTCGGTGACCCTGCCCTTGACCACCACCTGGTCCGCGGGCGGCGTAAATACCATCGGGGCGGTTTTAACCACGATCGTGTTGTCCACGATGTCGTAGACAAACGGCTGGTCTTTGAAACAACTGTCCAGGACGTCCGTCAGCGGGGCGCCGCGCAGGTGGACGGAGACCTTCCTGGCTTGCTGCAGGAGCTCGTCGCTGTAGAAAAAAAGATAACCGGTCTGCTTTCGGATCTCCTTAAAGACCTTTTTCAGCGAGACATCGGTTTCGGAGAGGGTGACTTTTTGGGAGTACCCGTGGGCACTTACCTGCAAGCAAGCCGAGACTAATAAAACTGCAGTCAGTTTGGTCATCATCAGCAACGTTTTGGTTCGGAAACGGCGCCTGGGTGGCGCCATTTCACAAAGAGCGTCAATTCGCATACATTTGTACTGTTTGGGTTTATCAGATGTAGGTACTATATGTCAAGAGCGCCCAAACTTTATGGCGAAGTGCGTCTCGACCCGCACTTCGTTTTTTTTTGGGTCTCCTTTTGCCTTTTTTGTCCGCCGGTTTTACCGGCGCTTCCGTCAGTTCACCACCACGGTCCTGCCCTCCAGGCTGAACCTTGCTTTTCCCGCCATATCCAGCATCTTTAATACCTGGGTCAGCGACGCGCTCCGCTCGATCTGCCCCGAGAAGTGCCGCTGGATGGGCGCGCCGTACTTCACGTCCACGTCATACCACCGGCAAATCTGGTGCATCACCTCCTCCACCGGGGTTCCATCGAACTGGAACAACCCGTTCTTCCAGGCGATCGCCTGATCGACGTCGGCGTCGATCGTCTGTATTTGTCCCTGGCTTATCCGTGCGCCTTCCCCGGGTTTGAGCAACACCGACTGCGCATCGTCCGACACCTTCACCGCGCCCTCCAGGAGGGTCGTCTGCTGATAGCTTTCCTCCGGGTAAGCCATGACGTCGAAGTGCGTCCCGAGTACGTCCACGATCGTGTTGCCCACCTCTACCTTAAAAGGCTGGTTCTGTTTTTGGGCGATCTCGAAGTAGGCTTCCCCGGTGAGCGCCACCGTACGGTCGCCGCCGGTAAAGGCGGTGGGAAAACGGAGGCTCGACGCCGCATTCAGCCAGACTTTGCTGCCGTCGGACAGCGTTACCTGGTATTGGCCGCCGCGCGGGGTTTTTACCATGTTATAGACGACGGCGTCGGCTTTGCCTGCGTCGCCTTTGCCGGCCTCGCCCCGGCCCGCCGCGTCATACGCGATTTTCCCGCCGGCGATCTGGTTCACCGTGGTCTGCCCCTGTTGGGCGAGTTTTCCCTGCCGTACGCTGTCCAGGCTCACGGCGGAGCCGTCGCCCAGGATCAGGATGGCGCGGTTATACCCCGGCGCCACGTCCTTTACAGGGGACGGCGGCACCCGGGCGATGACCGGAGTCGCCTGGTGACGCTGTTGCATCCACCATGCGCCACCGCCGATGATGCCTATCGCTATAGCCGCCGCGGCGGCGCGCCAAAGCCACCGCACACGGGGCACACCGACGCGGGGCGTATCCGCGACGGAGGCTTCTTCGCGGCCGGCGGCCAGCACATTGTTAAGCAAGGTTGAACTCTGCTCCGGCGCAAACACCGGCGTCGCCGGCCGCTGATTCCGCCAGGCCTCCTCCATGAGCGTCTGCAATTCCGCAGCATGCTCCTCCCTGTCCGCCAGTCGTAGGAATTCGTCGACCTCCGCCGGGGTGGCGGTTTTGTCAAAATAGCGCTGGAACAAAATAGCCAGTCTCGTTGTGGGCATAGAGGTGGGGTTGTCTTGCAAGGAAGACACCGCGACCGGGAAAAAGAAGTAATGCGTTTTGAAAAAAAATTCGGGGCGCTCCACTCGTGTGTTCCGCGGCCGCGCTTCGCTCCTTTTGCGGCCGCGCTTTAGCCCGTCAGCCGGCCGACGGACAGGTAGTCGCGGATCGAACGCAGCGCGAGCGACATGTGTTTCTTTACGGTCTCTACGGACAGGTGCAGCTGTTCGGCAATCTCGGCGTGGCTGAGGCCCTGGCGCCGGTGGAGCAGGTAGACGTTCTTTTGCTGGTGCGGGAGGTGGGCGATGGCCTGGTCGAGGAGCGCGTGGCGCTCTTCAGTGGCGTCGTCCGGGGGGCCCGCAAGGGCCGGGGCCTCTTCTGGCGGCAGGGATGCCAGACGGCTGCGTTCCCGCGCCAGCGCGCGGAGATAATTGAAGGCGTGGTTGCGGGCCGCAGCGAACAGATAGGCGTCGAAGGAAGCGACTTCCCCGAGCGTAGCCCGTTTGAGCCAGATCTTTACAAATACGTCCTGGACGATTTCTTCGGTGGCCTGAAAGGATTCCGTAAGCCGGTATACAAAGGCCCCCAGCCGTTGGTGGTAGGCGTTGAACAGCAAGCCAAAGGCGGCCTCGTCTCCCTCGGCGATACGGCACAGCAGTTCCCTTTCCTCATATGGCGGCAGGACAAGCATCGTCCGATAAAGGTAGGGAAAACCGGAAATAAAAAAAGAGGGGCCCATCCGGCCCCCCTCCAAATCGCCTGGAAGACGATTCAACTATTTCTTCACATCCACGGTGATCGCCTGGGACAGCTGGCTGCCATACGAGCGGTGGATACCGTCGGCGTATTGCAGCGCCAGCCGGTGCTTGCCGGGCGTGAGCGTGATCGTGGTCTCGGTTTGCGCCTTCCCGAAGTGCAGGTGCGTGGAGTCCTTCGGAACGACCGTGCCGGCCGCGATCGAATCACCGGCGTCGATCAGCAGGTGGTGGTGGCCCGAGTTGGGCTTCAGCGCACCGGCGGTGTCGAGGGCGATGCCATCCACCCCGAATTCGACCTTCAGCGGGGATTTGACGCTCTGACCGTCCTTCAGGTTCTTGAAGTAAACCTTTGCCCCCGCGGGAACGGCGGGCAACGCGGACACGGCGGTGTCCATTTTCATGGACTGCATGGACGTGTCCTTGGCGGCAGTCGTGTCCTTCGCTTCGGCGGATTTGTCGCCACCATTACAGGCCGCGAGCCCCAGCAGCAGTGCAGTGCCCGCCAGCCATTGGAAAGTATTTCGCATAGTTGGTGTTATTTGGGGCACAATTTATGCTTAAAATTGCATCATAGAAAAGATTGATTATGAAGATCACCATGATACTTGCTTGTCTTGCTATCGGCTCTGCGACGTTTGCGCAAACCCACCACCCGGTGCATCATCCGGTCCACCACCCGGTACATCACCCCGTCCACCATCGGGCCCATCACCCCGTGCATCACCCGGTACACCACCCGGTGCATCATCCCGTGCATCACCCGGTACACCATCGCTAAGAGCGCGGCGCCTGCCGGCGGACGTGCGGCGGCCAAACCCGCCGGCGGGGGATAGTGGAAATTTCCTTACTTAGTAGTAAGTAAGTATCTTTGCGCCCGAACCCCGGCGACGCCCATTTGGATACCCGTACGAAAATATTGTCCCTGGCCGATGACCTTGTCCGCAAGAAAGGCTTCAATGCCTTCAGTTACAAGGACATATCGGACAGTTTGGCCATAAAACCGGCGGCCATCCACTATTATTTCCCGACAAAGGAAGACCTGGGTGTGGCCATACTAAGACAGGAAATCGAGCGATTCGAGCGGAACGGCGAGCGGTGGCAGCACGAAAGCCCGGTAACCCAGCTGCAAAACCTGATCGGTCTGTTCAGGGTCTATTGGGACCGGGGGCAGATCTGCCTGATGGGTTCGCTTTGCCCGGACAAGAATACCCTTCCGGAAAAGATGCAGGTGCAGCTGGAAAAACTCTGCGGGCTCATCCTGGACTGGGTGGCGGATATACTGGAGCAGGGGACCTTTAAGCAGGGCAAGGAGTTTGCGCCGGTGATCATGGCAACACTCATGTCGTCGGTCATACTTGCCCGGGTCCAGGGCGCCGGGGTATTCAACACCATCATAGCACAACTACAAAAAGATTTGATATGAACAGAGTCGTTATCACGGGTCTGGGCGCGCTGACGCCCCTGGGCAATTCGGTAGCCGTTTTCTGGGACAGTCTTATACACGGTAAAAGTGGAGCGGGACCGATTACGCGCTTTGACGCGAAGTTGTTCAGGACGCGTTTTGCCTGCGAAATAAAGGACTTCGACCCGGCGGCCGTACTGGACAAGGCGGAGGTGCGTAAAACCGACCGGTTTACGCAATACGCGCTGGCGGCGACGGCGGAGGCGGTCAAGGATTCGGGGCTGGACTTTTCGGCCATGGATCCCTTTGACACGGGGGTGATCTGGGGTACGGGCCAGGGGGGGATGGAAACCTTCGAGGAACAGGTGAAAGAATACGCGCTGGGCGGGATGATACCCCGGTTCAGCCCGTTCCTGGTGCCGAAGATGATCGCCAACATGGCGCCGGCGATGATCTCGATCAAATACGGGTTGATGGGTATCAACTATACGACGGTGTCGGCCTGCGCGACGGGAAACAACGCGCTCATGGACGCCTTCAACTATATCCGGCTGGGGAAGGCGAAGGTCATCATCAGCGGCGGTTCGGAGGCGGGGATCACCGAGGCCTCGGTGGGCGGTTTCTGCGCGATGAAGGCGATGTCGATGCGCAACGACGATCCGGCCCACGCCTCACGGCCATTCGACGTCGAACGAGACGGCTTTGTGATCGGGGAAGGAGCGGGCGCGCTGGTGCTCGAGGAATATGAGCACGCCCGGGCGCGGGGCGCCAGGATATACGCGGAGATCGGCGGGGCGGCGATGACGGCCGACGCCTATCACATGACGGCAACGCACCCGGAGGGTCTTGGTGCCTACAAGGCGATGGAGCTGGCGCTCCGGGAAGCTGGGGTGAACCCCGAGGACCTGGACTACCTGAATGCCCACGCCACGTCCACCCCGGTGGGCGACATGAGTGAAATAAGGGCGATGTCCAAACTTTTTCTTGGAAAAAACCGCATCCCGCTCATCAGCGCGACCAAATCGATGACGGGGCACCTGCTCGGCGCGGCGGGGGCCATCGAGGCCATCGCGTGCGTATTGAGCATCGATAAAGGTATGATCCCGCCGACGATCAATACGCTGCATCCTGACCCGGATATCCCCGCCGAACTGCCTATCGTCTATGGTGAAGCGCGGGAGGCGACGGTCCGCACCGCTATGAGCAACACCTTCGGGTTCGGCGGGCACAACGGGATCGTCGTATTTCGCGGGATTTAGCCGCAGAAATGGCGCGATTAGCAGCAAAGTAATATTCGGGCCGGGCTGAATGCAGTAATTTTGCGTCCATGACGAACGCCAAATCGCCTGCCTCCGAGAATGGGAGCCCCGGCGGCCTGCCTACGCCCGGAGCGCCCGGGAAGCCCGCCGGCCCCCCGGGCCCAAAGCCCCCCGGCATATTCAGCCTTTTGACCCCCTACCGGGGCCTCATGTTGGTGCTGCTGCTCCTGGCCATCGGCAGCAACGGGCTCAACCTGCTCCTGCCGAAGATCACGGCCTGGTCGGTGGACGACCTCGTAGCCGGGCGGTTCGACGCCTGGTGGACCACCAAGTACTTCCTCCTGAGCGTGACCGGTACCCTCCTGCTGGTCATGGCGCAGTCCTTTATCCAAACCTACGCCTCCGAAAAGGTGGCCAGGGACCTGCGGACGCGGCTCAGCGACAAGATATCCCGTCAAAGCCACGCCTATATCCAAACGGCCAACCCCGCCCGGTTGCTCACCAATCTGACCTCCGACATCGATTCGGTCAAGATGTTCGTCGCCCAGGCGGTCGTGTCGATCGCGAGCTCCGTGGTGATCATCGTCGGGGCCAGCATCATCCTGATGAGCATCAACTGGCGGCTCGCGTCGATCGTGCTGATCATCATCCCGGCGATCGCCGGCAGCTTCTTCTATGTCCTCGGCAAGGTGCGCGCGAATTTCAAGAAGAGCCGGGAAATCATCGACTGGCTCAACAAGGTCATCAACGAAAGCATCCTGGGCGCCGCCGTGATCCGCGTCGTCAACGCGCAGATGCTGGAGTACAAAAAATTCCTGGAAGCCAACGGCCGCGCGCAGGAGATCGGGCTCAAGATCGTGGGGCTGTTCGCCATCCTGATCCCGGTCATCACCTTTTTTGCCAACATGGCCACGCTCACGGTCCTGGTCATGGGCGGTCACTTCGTGATCAACCACTCCATTTCGATCGGGAACTTCATGGCGTTCTACAGCTATATCGCCCTGCTGATCTTCCCCATCATCGTGATCGGGTTCATGAGCAACATCATCGCGCAGGCCACGGCCTCCTATGCCCGCATCCAGATGGTGCTGAACGCGCCGGACGCGGTCGACCCGGGCACGCGGACCGAGCCGCTGAAGGGAGCGATCGAACTAAAGGATATCTCCCTGGTATTCGGGCAAAAACCGGCGCTGAAGGACGTATCGCTGCGCATCCCCGCGGGCTCCCGGACCGCGATCATCGGGCCCACCGCGGCGGGCAAGACACAGCTCCTGTACCTGCTGACGGCCCTGGTGAAACCCACCCACGGCGCGATCCTGTTTGACGGTCACGCCCTCGGGGAATATGAGAAGGAGTCCTTTCACCGGCAGGTCGGCTTTGTTTTCCAGGACAGCATCATGTTCAACCTGAGCATCCGCGAGAACATCGCCTTCAGCACCACGGTGACCGACGCCGACCTCCAACGGGCGGTGGATACGGCGGAGCTCCGCGACTTTATCGACGGTCTCCCGGAAGGCCTGGACACGCTGGTCTCCGAAAGGGGCAACACGCTGTCCGGCGGCCAGAAACAACGCATCATGCTGGCCCGGGCGCTGGCGCTCGACCCGCAGGTGTTGCTCCTGGACGACTTTACGGCCCGCGTAGACAACCGGACCGAACGGAAGATACTGGAAAACGTCGCGCGCAATTACCCGGGGATCACCCTCCTGTCGGTGACGCAGAAGATAGCGTCGATCGAGCACTACGAACAGATCGTGCTGCTCATGGAAGGCGAAGTGATCGCCACGGGCACCCACGGGGCGTTGATGGAGTCCAGCCCGGAATACGTACAGATCTATCAGTCCCAAAGAAGCACCCATGGAATACAATCTGAATAAACTCGCCGCGTCCGCGCCGAAGCGCAACGCCACCTGGGGGCCCCTGGGCAAGCTGTTGAAGCTTATGTCCCACGAGCGCCCCCGGCTGATCGGGGCCCTCACGATGATGCTGATCAATTCAGGGCTGCTCCTGGCGGGCCCCTTGTTGATCTCCTATGTCATCGACCACTTCATCGTGGTCACGCACCCGGACTTCCCCTCGGTCCTTCGGTATGGCGCGGTGTTCCTCTCCATGTACGTCACCGCCCTCTTCACCGGGTATATGCAAACCCGGTTGATGGCGGGTTTTGGCCAGCGGCTGCTCTTCACCCTCCGCAATTCGATCTTCGGCAAGCTCCAGGAGCTGCCCGTCGCCTTCTTCAACCAGAACAAGGCGGGCGACCTGATCTCCCGGGTCAACAACGATACCGACAAGATCAACCAGTTCTTTTCGCAATCGCTGATGCAGTTCCTGTCGAGCATCTTTATCATGACGGGCGCGGCGATCCTGATGCTCTGCGTGAACTGGCGGCTCGGCCTGGTCACATTGGCCCCCGGGGCGCTGCTCTACGCGTTCACCAAGCTGACGTCCGGCTGGGTAAAGACCCAGAACGCCCGGAGTATGAAGACCACCGGTGGTTTGAGCGCGGAGATACAGGAAAGCCTGCAAAACTTCAAGGTCATCATCGCCTTCAACCGCCGGGACTACTTCCGCCGGAAATTCCAGGAGGTCAACGAACAGAACTATGAGGCATCCATCCGCGCCGGGGTCGCCAACCAGCTGTTCACCCCCGTCTATGGTTTTTGCGCGGGCCTGGGTCAGCTGGGCATGCTCCTCTATGGCATCTACCTGGTCCGGCAGGGGCACAACCAGCCGGGCACGTTCCGGCTGGGCGAATTCGTGGCGTTCCTCCAGTACACCGTCAACTTCTACAACCCCCTCCGCCAGCTGGCGGCGCTGTGGGCCAACTTCCAAGTCGCGCTCGCCGGCTGGGACCGGATATCCGCGATACTGATGCTGGAGACCAACCTGCGTCAGGAGCCGGCTGTTTCGGGCGCCGCCGCGGGAGCGCCGCTGGTGTCGTTCAACAACGTTTACTTCCACTACCCCGACGGCAAGGAAGTCCTCCACGACATCAACTTCGACCTCGAACAAGGGAAGACCTACGCATTTATCGGGCCCACCGGCGGCGGCAAGACCACGACCGCCAACCTGGTCGCGCGGCTGTACGACCCCACAAAGGGTACGGTGCGGCTGAACGGCCGGGACATCCGGACCTTCGATGCCGGAGAGCGGACGCAAAAGATCGGCGTAATCCTCCAGGAGCCCATCCTTTTCAGCGGGACGCTGCGCGACAACATCGTGTACGGCAATGCGTCGTACGAGGCGCTTTCTGCCGAGGC
>NZ_DATJIY010000204.1:0-9950 GCF_035492835.1 Dinghuibacter sp. | reverse complement strand
GTACTTCAACTCGGATGGCCGGGCGGGGAGCATGTGCGGAAATGGGGGGCGGAGCATCGTGCGTTTTGCGCACCAGCTCGGGTTGATCGGGCACCACGCGACGTTTACGGCGGTGGATGGGGTGCACGAAGGGACGCTCGGAAACGGCGACTGGGTGCGGTTGAAGATGAACCCGGTCCACAAGGTGACGAAGGCGGATGGGCACTATGTATTGGATACGGGGTCGCCTCACTACGTGACGCACGTGGATAATGTGAAGGACGTGGCGGTGAAGGAGACCGGGGCGGCCATACGGTATAGCGAGCCTTTCGCGGAAAAGGGCATCAACGTGAATTTCGTGGAATTGAACGCGGATGGCAGCATCTTCGTACGGACATACGAGCGCGGGGTGGAGGATGAGACGTATTCCTGTGGAACGGGGGTAACGGCTTCGGCTCTCGTGGGAGCGCGCGCCAAGGGACCTGGGAAGGTCGACGTGCAGACGCTGGGGGGGAGGCTCCAGGTGGAATTTACAAAGGTCAGTGAGCATGACTTCGAGGACATCTGGTTGTGCGGGCCGGCCACGTTTGTGTTCAAAGGGGAAATTGAACTTCAATGATCCAATATTTTAAGAATTCCGGGGGCCAGACCATCGAGATCGACAAGCCGGAGAACGGCATTTGGGTGAATATCCTGCCGCCGCTGAAACAGGAGGAGTTTGCCGATCTTTCCGAGACGCTCGATATACCGATCGACTTCCTGACGGATTCGTTGGACATCGACGAACGCAGCCGGTACGAGACGTCGGACAACGTGAAGCTGATCGTGTTGAACACCCCGACGGAGAACAATTCTTTCAACGAAAGCGACGCCTATTATATCACGATCCCGATCTGTATCATCCTGACGCACGGTCAGATCGTTACGGTGAACTCGTTCGAGAACGGGGCGATCAAGAAGTTCCTGAACACGTTCAAGAACCGCAACCCGGACAAGAAGAATATGATGGTGCTGAAGGTCTTCGAAAAGGTGGTCCAGAACTTCATGGAATACCTCAAGGAAGCCAACCAGCGCCGGAACCTCCTGGAGCAAAAGCTCTACCAGCACGGAAAGAACGAGGACCTGTTGCAGCTGGTGCGAATCCAGAAGAGCATGGTGTATTTCGTAACGGCGCTCCGGTCGAATGAAACATTGATGGCCAAGATGGTCCGGACTAATTTCCTGCAGCTGAACGAGGAGGAAAAGGAGTTCCTCGAGGACCTGATCGTGGACAACGCACAGGCGCTGGAGATGGCGAACATCTATACCAATATCCTGGCGAGCACGATGAACGCGTTTTCCAACATCCTCGCGGGGGACCGGAACAGCATCCTGCGCTGGCTGACGGCGACGGGAGTCGTGTTATCGCTGCCGTTGCTGGTGGCGGTGATGTTTTGTATGAAGATACCGCTGCCGCTGGCGGATTCGCCGGTGGCCTTTTATGTGGTGCCACTGGCGTGCCTGGCGATTTCCGGGAGCGCTTGCGTCTTTTTTATCCGGAATAAATACTTCTGATGTTTAGTATCCGTGTCTATGGTCTCCTGGTGGACGATCAAAAAAGGGTGTTGGTGAGCGACGAATACATCCGTGGGATGTACATCACCAAGTTCCCCGGGGGCGGCCTGGAATTCGGGGAAGGCACGCGCGACTGTCTGGCGCGTGAGTTCATGGAGGAGATGAACCTGCGCGTCCGGGTGGACGATCACCTGTATACGACGGACTTTTTTCAGATGTCCGCATTCAATAAGGAGTACCAGATCATTTCCATCTATTATTATGTAACGGCGCTCGAGCCGATCCGGGCGCCGCTCCGGGACGAGCCGTTCCAGTTCGACGAACGGGAGATGGAGATGTACCGGGCCACCGGCGAGACGGAGACCTTCCGGTTTGTGGAATGGGAGGCCTTTGGCGAGGGCTCGGTGACGCTGCCGATCGACAAGATCGTGGCGGAGATCGTGCGCGGCCGCAGGAAAGCCTAATCGCGCAGCGGCGGCGAAAGGCGGGTGGGGCGTCAGCCAAACCACTCGGCGAGGTCGGCCAGCTGGAGAGCCGTTTTCGCGGCAGCGGTTAGGTCGCGGACTACCCTACCCTCGCTCATCATGATCAAACGGTTTCCGTAAGTGTGCGCGTCGCGCAGGTTGTGCGTGATGAGGATCGTCGTGAGCCGGTACTCGCGCGCGAGATGGTCGGCCGTGCGCATAATCAGGGCGGCAGAGCGCGGGTCGAGGGCGGCGGTGGGTTCGTCGAGCAGCAGGATGGAGGTCTTGTCCATGACGCTCATCAGCAGGGTGAGCGCCTGGCGTTGGCCGCCGGAGAGGGTGCCCATGGGCTGGTCGATCTTGGCTTCGAGACCCATGCCGAGGGTGGCGATGCGGTCCCGGACGAGGCGGCGGAAGCTATCGCTCACGCCTATGCGCAGTCCCTTGGGGCTGGTGCGGAGGGCGGCCAGCCGGAAATTATCGAGGATGCTGAGCTCGGGGGCGGTGCCGCTGAGCGGATTTTGAAAAACGCGCGCGACCCAGCGGCTCCTGCGGTGTTCAGCCAGCCGGGTGACGTCGGCGCCGTCGAAGACGACGGCGCCCGAGCTGGGGAGGACGGCGCCGGCGATGACGTTCAACAGCGTGGTTTTGCCGGAGCCGTTGGCGCCCACGAGGACAACAAAGGAGCCGGTCTCCACCGCCAGGGTAACGCCGTCGAGCGCGGTCACCTGGGTGGGTTCGCCGGGGTTGAAAACCTTATGGATGGCATTGAGCTGGATCATGCGGCTTTTTTGAGACGGAGTACCGGCGCCCCGACGATCGCCAGGACGAAGAGGGCGGTTATGAGCTTGAGCAGGTTGGGGTCCACGCCGATGGATAGGGTGAAGGCCAGTACGAGCTGAAAAACGAGCGATCCCAGGATCACGACGGGCAGCTGCAGCCAGATCGGGCGGATACGGAACCAGCGGATGAGGCGGTCGCTGATGAGCACCGAACCCAGACCGGTGATCACGACGCCGATCCCCATGTTGATGTCGGTAAAGCCCTGGTACTGGGCGACGAGAAAACCGCCGAGGGCGGTGAGCGCGTTGGCGATGGCCAGGCCGATGACCTTCATCCGGTCGTTGTTGACGCCGAGGGCGCGGGTCATGGATTCGCTGTCGCCGGTGGCGCGCATGGCGATGCCGAAGTCGGTGCGCAGGACGTAGGACAGCAGGAGCGTGAGGACCGCGATCGCGACGAGGGCGGCGATTAACGGATACGACGCGAAAATATTGGTGACGTTCACCAGGGGTATCGTCGAGCGGCCCATCAGGCTGAGGTTGACGGAATAAAGCGCGGTCATGACGAGGATACCCGCCAGCAGGGCGTCGATCCTGAGCTTGGTGTGGACCAGACCCGTCGCGCAGCCGGCAAGACCGCCGGAGAGGATGACGGCGGGGATCACGACGATCAGCGGGCAATGCCTGGTCAGCAGGACGGCGGTCACGACCGCGCCGAGCGTGTAGCTGCCGTCGGTGGTGATGTCGGGAATCCGGAATATTTTCATGCTGATGAAGATACCCAGTGCCACGGCGGCGAGACAGAGACCGAGGATGAGCGCCGAAACGTAGAATTCCATCAGTGGAGGGGTTGGAAGGTGGACGGCAGCGTCAAACCGAATTTGGCGGCAGCCGTGGGGTTGAATACGCGTTTACGGACGATGACCTTGGCCCAGTGGATGCCGTTAGTGGAGCGCGTGCGCAGGAATTGCGCGGCCTGTGCGCCGGATTGATAGCCCCATTGGTACATATCCGCGCCGTAGGCGGCCACGGCCCCGCGGGCAACGAGCCCCGCTTCGCTCGTAAAGACGGGCACGTGGGCGGCGTCACAAGACTGGACAATGGTTTCGAAAGCACCAAAGATGGTGTTGTCGGGCATGGCAAAAAAGGCGTCGATGTTGTGGCTGAGCAGGGATTTTGCGACGAGCGGGACGTCGGCGGTGGCGTTGGCGGGGAGCGCGATCACGGTCACCTGTAGCTGCCGGGCGAGCGCCTCGATGCGCTGTAGGGCGTCGGCGGACTGGGGCTCGGCCTGGTCATAGATCAGGCCGACGGTCAGCGTAGCGCCATGGGGTTTGACCACATCCTTGATCAGGGCAAAAGAAGTGTCGATATAGTCCTGGGTGTCGGCGACGCCATATAGATTGGGGGCGTTCTGCTCGTTCACCTGCGATGGGATCGGGCTGACCATCATAAATACCGGGATATCCCTGGTTCCCTGGAGGGCGGCGACAGTAGCGGCGGAGGGGTTGGTCCCGATCAGGTCGACCTTTTCGGAAACAAAATATTTGACGACCTGGGCGAGTGTAATGGGGCTGCCCTGGGCGTTGCGGTAGAGTATGCGGACCGTCTTTTTGTCTTCGGAAAAACCGCTGTCGCGGAGAGCGGCGAAAAAACCCTGTTTGGCCTGGTCCAGCGTGTTGTCGACGAAGGCGTCGGCAAAGCCTACCGTGGGGACTGAGCGGTCGGAGGGGTGGCAGGCGGCGAGGAGTAACAGGAAGAGGGGAAGGACCTTTTTCATAATATAAAGAAGTCTATTAGCTGAAGAAGACAAAATGCGCCGTTGGTCCAGATCAGCCAGGAGGGGACGTGGGCAACGGGTGCGACGCGGGCATCGGGAGGGACGCGGGCGGCGGCCAGCTTCCCGGTCCTCCAGGCCACGATGGCCCACACGCAAACGACCAGGTTGAGCCAGAAGCTCATGACGACGCCCAGCACGAACAGGACGGAGGTAGCCGGGCCGCCGGGAGTGAAGGGATCATGCGCCACCACGTTCCACAAGCCGCAGGTTAAAAACGCAAGATTGCCGATAAAAGCCACCCGGGACATCGTTCTAAGCCAGGCCATAAGGGCAAATTTACGGCCTGGGAGGCACTTTTGAATATTTACGGCAAAAGACCTTAATTTGCCAACTTATGAACAAATTCAATTGGAAGAAACTGGTGCCGCATATCGTGGCCATCGCCGTTTTTCTGCTGGTCGCCGCGATCTATTGCGGGCCCTCCCTGCAGGGTAAGGTAGTCGGAGGAAACGACGTCGCCGAATGGCAAGGGGCGGTTCACCAGATGGAGGTATATAAAAGTACCCACGGACACTATCCTTTGTGGAGCAACAGTATGTTCGGGGGTATGCCGGGGTTCCTGATCGCCATGGGCAAGACCAACCCGATTCCCATGAATTACTTCCTGGCGCTTTTCAACCTCTTCCTACCCAGCCCCGCAAGCTACTTTTTCCTGATGTGCCTGGGTTTTTACTTCCTGGCGCTGGTGCTGCGGGTCAATCCGTACATTTCGATCATCGGCGCTCTCGGCTACGCCTATGCGAGCTTTAGCGCGGTGCTGATCCTGGCGGGTCACCAGACGGAGATCTGGGCGATGGGCTACGTCCCCTTCGTGCTCGGCTCCGTGCTCCTGCTCTACGAGGGCAAATACCTGTGGGGAACGGCGCTGACGGCGTTGTTTTCCTACCTCCTGATAAACATCAACCACATCCAGATCGCGTACTATGGCGGTATCATGGCGGTGGCCATGGCCATTTCCTACGGGGTGAACGCGATCCGGACCAAACAATATAAGGGCTTCATGCTTGCCTCGGCGCTGGCGGTCGCAGGGGGTGCGCTCGGGGTGATCAGCAACGCGGGTACCTTATTAACGAACTACGACTATTCCAAGGAAACACAGCGGAACGGGGCGCTGACACTGAACGAGACCTCCGGCAAGATGGAAAAATCGTCGGGCCTCGACATCAAATACGCCTTCAACTGGAGCGAAGGCGTCGGCGAAACGTTTACGCTCGTAGCCCCCAACTACTATGGCGGCGGATCTGAAGTGCCGCTACCGCAGGACGGCAAGCTGGCCGAGGCGATCAGCAACAACCACCTGGACAGCCAGCCGCAGCTGGCGCAGGAAGTTTACCAATCATTCCCGGCCTATTGGGGCGAACAGCCCAGCGTATTCGGCACGGTTTACCTGGGGGCGGTCATGGCGACGCTTGTCATTTTCAGTTTGTTTTATTTGAAGAGCAAGCATAAATGGTGGCTGGCAGGGGTGACCGTGTTCGCCATACTGCTGTCGTGGGGATCGAACTTCATGGCCTTTAACAGCTTCATGTTCGAGCACTTCCCGGCCTACAATAAATTCCGCTCGCCAACCATGAGCCTGGTGATCCCCCAGCTGACCTTCCCGATCCTGGCGATCCTGGGACTGCAACAGCTGTTCTTTGGCGAAGGGGATACGGCCTATAACCTGGCCCGTTTCAAAAAGGCCGCGATCGCCATGGGCGCGCTCGCGGTGGTGTTGATCGGGTTGTATTTCGGTTCCAGCTATCGCTCCAGCCGGGACAAGCATATCGAAGACCAGCTCACGCAGATGGCCAAGGGCGACGCCTCCATCGGACGGAGCATCGTCAACGCCGCGGCGGCGGACAGGCAGGCGATCTATGGGAGCGACCTGGTCAGGACGCTGGTGTTTATGGCGTTGGCGGCCGGGATCCTCTTCTTCGCGGTCAAGGGCCGCATCAAAAAGGGGATCGCCCTGGGCGCCCTGGGCGTCCTGTCTTTTATAGACCTGATCCAGGTCGACCTGCGCTACCTGAACGGCGACAGCTATAAGGACCCGGACGAGGCGGCGGCCGTCTTTAATCCAAGCCCGGCGAGCCAGCAGATCCTTCGGGACACTTCCTACTATCGTGTCATGAACTTTGCCGCCGACGCCTTCAACGACGGCGTGACATCCTACTTCCACAACGCCATCGGCGGGTACCATTCGGCTAAACTGGCACTGTTCCAGGACCTGTTGAACAACCAGCTCTCCAAGCAGCCGATCAACATGCCGGTGTACAATATGCTAAACACCAAGTACTTTATCGTCCCCGACCGGCAAACGGGCCAGGCGCAGGCCCAGCAGAACCCGGGCGCGCTCGGCCCCTGCTGGCTGGTCAAGACCGTGGACTTCGTGGACGGCCCCGCGGCGGCGATGAAGGCCCTGGATAATTTCAACCCGCTCGACACGGCGGTCGTGGAGAACAGCTTCAAGGGAGACGTTCCCTTCATGCCCCAACACGACTCCGCGGCCACGATTGGGCTCATCAGGAATGACAACGACCTGGCCTGGTACCGGAGCTCGAGCACGTCGAACGAATTCGCGGTCTTTAGCGAAATCTACTATAGCCGAGGCTGGAGGGCCTATGTAGACGGCATCGAAACCCCGATCGTCAAGACCGACTACCTGCTCCGCGGGTTGCCGTTGAAACCGGGGAAACACGAGATCCGTTTCGAGTTCCATCCCGACGCTTACTTTACCGGTTTGAAAGTCGGCGGCATCGGCGCGGCGCTCATACTCCTGCTCCTGGCGGGAGCCATCGTCACCGACGTACGGAAAAAGCAGGCGGCAAAAGCCTAACGCGAATGGAAAAGCCCGTACGCCTTTCCGTCGTCATCTGTTCCTATAACCGCCAGGACTATATTACAGGCGCCATGGACAGCCTGTACCGTCAGACGCTGGATAAGGCGGACTACGAGGTCATCGTCGTCGACAACAACAGCAAGGACGATACGGAGGTCCGTTGCCGTGTGTATATCGGCACGCACCCCGACGGGCGTTTCCTCTACCTGACGGAGACCCGGCAGGGGGCGAGCTTTGCCCGCAATACCGGGGCGGCGCTGGCGCAGGGGGAGTTCCTGGTGTTTATGGATGACGATGCGGTAGCGGCGCCGGATTTCCTTGCGCGGATTTTGGAATTCTTTAAAGAACACCCCGGTGCGGGCGGCATGGGCGGCCGGATCATACCCCGTTACATCCCCGCCGAGCCGAAGTGGATGTCGCACTACGTGTCCTCGCTGGTCGGCAACTTCGATTACAGCCCCGTCACCGTGGAGTTCGCGCCCCAGCGCTACCCGCTAGAGTCGAACATGGTGGTGCGTAAGGCCGACTTCGACAGCGTGGGCGGCTTCAATACCGAGCTGCCCGGCGTCAAAGGCACGCTGCGGATCGGGGGGGAAGGAAAGGAATTTTTTTTCAAGCTAAAAGAACTCGGCCGCACCATATGGTACGACCCGGCGGTCAAGGTCGAGCACGTCGTCGAAATCCGCAAACTGACGCGGGAATACATGTACCGCGTGGCTTCGGGCATCGGGCGGGGGGAAAGCGTGCGGACCAAGGCCATCGGACACGGAGCGTATTACCGGAAGATCGGGGAGTACCTGTATAAGCTTTTTGGCTCTTTTGTGCTCGGCGCGCTGTATACGTTGAGGGGACAGCCCGCGAAGGCCATGCCGGTCATACGGTTCCGGATAGATGCGCTGCGCGGGCTTACGGATAACAAGCGTTAAAGTACTTTATAGAAAAACGGTTTCCCGCGTACGATACGCGGCGTCCACCACCACAGGCGCGCGACATTGCGGCCGAATTGCAAGGCCGGCCGCGGGCTGCGGAGGGTGACCAGGTTCCCCAGCAGGAACACCCAAAAGCCAAAGGTATAACCCAGCAACAGGACAAAGAACCACCCCACCCCGAAC
The DNA here is from genome assembly GCF_035492835.1 of Dinghuibacter sp. Lineage (NCBI taxonomy): Bacteria > Pseudomonadati > Bacteroidota > Chitinophagia > Chitinophagales > Chitinophagaceae > Dinghuibacter > Dinghuibacter sp. The sequence continues at coordinate 1,398 of NZ_DATJIY010000204.1, read as the reverse complement.
TGTTTGCGCACCCGCAGGTGGTTGGACAGCATCAGCTGGAAATCCTTGGCCGTGGTGAGCCCGGTGTATCCTTTACCGTCCTTGACGGTTTCGCCCTGCAGGTGGATGACGTGCTCGTCCCCGTAAATGCACAACTTTCCAAGCTTGTTTAAACGGCTGCACCACTCGACCTCTTCCGCGTACAGGAAAAAGTCCTCGTCCATCAGCCCCGCCTTGTCGATGGCGGACCGCTTGACCATCAGGAAGGCCCCGCTGATCCACTGGACTTCGTGTATACTGCCGGCCTCGCGGACGTTGGGGACCTTTGTCCCGCTGCGGTAACCCAGCCAGCGCAGGATGGCGCCCAGGTAGGGCAACGGGAGCAGGTGGTTGAGACCGCCCTTCATAAAAAAGTTACCCGATATCTGGGAGGAGAGGTCGGGGTTGAGGAGCTGGACGCCACAGGCCACGTAGTCGCTGGCTGAAAATTTCCTATAGGCATTCTCCACGGCGTGGGACAGGACGATGGTGTCGGGGTTGAGGAGCAGCACGTCCCTGCCGCCCGCGGCGCGGATGCCCGCGTTGTTGGCGCGGGCAAAACCGGCGTTGTAACCCATATCGATCCATTGGACGGAAGGGAACGCTTCGAGGACACGGTTACGGCTATCGTCCCTGGAATCGTTGTCCACCACCCATACCTGCAAGGCCATGCCGGTGGTCTCCAGGTAAAGACTGCCGATCGCGTCCAGGAGCAGGCCCGCGGACCGGTAATTGACGAATATCACCGCCAGGTTTTCCTTCATATCCGATTTGAGTGTGTCAGGTAATGTACGAACATCAGGCCTTTTGAGATTGGGCCGGTTTTAAGAAGGGTCTTGGGTATCCGGTGCTGCCAGCGGATCATGCTTTGCAGCGCCCGGGGTAACGGGTCGGTGTAACCGGCATTCCTTATGTCGTCGATGCTCCGGATGTTCAGGTTGCGGTAGAGCCGCCAGAAATAATCGTAGACCACCAGGTTCTTCAGGTTTTCGGGACCGTTTTTGGCCAGCAGGAGGTGGTTCTCCGGGACCTGGACCCCGGGGACGCCAAAGGTGTAGGTGGTAACCTGGGTGGGGTTGATGCCGACATTGACGAGCGGCTCGTCGATGTATTTCCAGGCTCCATGGGCTTTCAGATACCGGATATAGAACTCGAAATCCACTACCCATTTGAACCTTTCGTCAAAGAGGATGTGCGGGTCCTGGCGGAAGAGGGTGCAACTGGGGTTGCCGATATAGTTAGCGCCAAGCAAGTACCAGGGGCTGCTCTCCAGGCGGCCGCGGCCGATGGCGCTTAACTTTACGGGTTCTATCCGGCCGGTGTCCTCGTGTACGTTCTGATAGGCGGAAAAGAAAAAATCGGTGCCCGGATTGGCCTCGA
>NZ_DATJIY010000203.1:0-9505 GCF_035492835.1 Dinghuibacter sp. | reverse complement strand
GGTCTTGTAACCATAACTGGCTCCAACTTTACCGGTACGGATTCCGTCTTCTTCGGAGGCGTCCAGGCGGCATCTTTTACCGTCGTCTCGCCCGGCACGATCCTCGCTACAGTTGGCAATGGAGCTTCCGGCGCTGTAATGGTTCATAATGCGGCTGGATACGCCTCGCTGAATGGATTCTCATATGTTGGCAAAAACGTGCCAACGCTAACGAGTTTCTGGAACCATGGGATTGTCGGGGGCCAAATAAACATCAACGGGTCTAATTTCACCGGCGCGACAGCTGTTTACTTTGGCGCCGTGCCCGCGACTTCCTTCCGGGTGTATAACGATGGGTTGATTTTCGCACAGGTGCCCCCGGGGGCAAATAACGTTCCCATAACCGTGGCGACGCCCAATGGAACCGTGACGTCCTCCCGGAATTTTTTGGTGGACCCTACGCTCACCTCGATTTCCCCGCAGACAGATACTACCGGCGGGGTGGTGACCATCCAAGGTTACGGCTTGAGCACCGCCCGACAGGTCTACTTCGGGGCAGTGCCCGCGGCATCGTTTTCCATTGTAAACGACACGGTGATCCAGGCTACGGTGGGTTCGGGCGCATCGGGTTATGTCTCGGTATATTCCCGTCTCGCGGATTCCACCAGTTTCCAGGACACGTTGTATAGCCAGTCGTTTTACTTTGGCTCTCCCCTGATACCGATCATCAACTCTTTTTCTCCCGAGTCCGACACCCTGGGTGGGACGGTAACCATCAAAGGCGCCCACTTAACCGGCGCGACCGTCGTTAAGCTCGCTGGTTCCCCGGCCTCTTCCTTTGCGGTGATATCGGATTCCCTGATCACTGCCGTCGTCGGTCCGACCGGCAATGGGCCGGTTACTGTGTTGACGCCTCATGGAACAGCTACTTCCGCGGATGCTTTCAGTTATTTCGGAGTCCCGGCGGATATTTTTGATTTCTATCCCAAGAGCGACACCGCCGGCCAGATCATTACCCTGACTGGTAAGCACCTTACAGGTGTGTGGTATATAGCGGTTGGTGATGGCTGGACGGAAACCGTGAACGTCCTGTCCGATTCGGTGTTGCAGTTCGCCGTTCCACATGGCGCAACCTCCGGCGCCATCTCGATAGAAGCCCAGGGTGGATATATATCTTCCATCAACGGTTTCGTCTACGGGACCATGCCCGCCATCAGTTCATTCAGCCCTGTAAGCGATACCGCCCGGGGCACCGTCACTATCCACGGCTACCAATTCACCGGCGCCACCGCGGTTTCTTTCGGCAATACGCCGGCCGCCTCTTACACGGTCGTCTCCGACACGCTCATCCACGCGATCGTCGGTGCCGGTAGCAGCGGCCTGGTCAAAGTGACCACGCCGCAGGGCTCGGATTCCCTGGCAGGGTTTACATACGTCGCCGGTCCCGCCCCGAAAATCGACACGTTGTACAACATGTATGGCAACGCGGGTCAATTCGTACAGATATACGGGCAGAACATCGGCAACGCCACGGCGGTTACTTTTGGCGGCACCCCTGCCGCCAGCTTCCAGGTGATCAATTCCGGTATCGTGGTCGCCCGGCTCGGCAGCGGCTCCAGCGGCTGGGTAACGGTCACGACCCCCTATGGAAGGGACTCCTTCCCCAACTTCTGGTATGTCACCGGCCCGCCCACGCTCATCGGATTCTATCCGCAGTCGGCGACTACCGGAGATACCCTCAGGATCGTCGGGAATAACCTCGTTGGCCCCACGCAGGTCCTCCTCGGCGGCAAACCCGCCAAGGTGATCTACAGCGACCCGGGCCAGGTCAACGTCGTCGTCAGGGACGGCGCCACCGGCAGCGTCGAATTCGACAATGGGTACGGCTCCGTTGCCATGCCCGGTTTCGTCTATACGGGTACCGTTCCCTCGTTGATAACGGTCACGCCCACCTCGGATTCCGCAGGCAAAACGGTCACCCTGACGGGCCAGCGCCTCAGCGGAGCCACGGCCCTGAATTTCGGTGCCGTTCCCGCCGCTTCCTTTACCGTGGTCAGCGACAGCGTCATCACCGCCATCGTACCCACGGGCGTCACCAGCCATTACATCGGCGTAACGACACCGGGTGGCGTCGACTCGCTCGGCGGCTTTACCTACCTCGGCGCGGCGACACCGCCGCCCCCGCCGGTCAATCCGGTTATCGCTTCCTTCTATCCCACCACCGACACTGCCGGCGGCACCGTGACCATACACGGTTCGGACTTCACCGGCGTCAACCTGGTGACCTTTGGCGGCGTACCCGCAGCATCCTTTACGGTCGTTTCGGACTCGACGATCAACGCCGTGGTCGGTAACGGCGCGAGCGGTTCGATCATCGTTTTCTCGGCCCATGGCAACGATACTACATGGGGCTTTACGTTAGCACAGTCGAATCAGCACAGCATTTCCTACCTCAGCCCCGGTTCCGATACCGTAGGCGGCCAGGTGACGATTACCGGTCTTGGATTCTTTGGTGTGTCCAACGTCCTGTTTGGATCGACACCGGCGACCTTTAGCGTGACATCGCCCACCTCGATCATAGCCACGGTACCCAACGGGCTGACCACCGGTTCCTACACGCTGTCGGTTATCATGCCCGGCGATACGCTTACGTTCAATTCGTTTACGGTAATCGACACCATAATGCCGCCGGCGCCGCAACCGCAACTGTTTTCCTTCAGTCCCGCTTCGGATACCGCCGGAGGCACCGTAACCCTCTACGGCGCCCATCTCACGGGCGCCAGCCAGGTAACCTTTGGTGGAACCCCGGCAGCATCGATCAGCGTTGTCTCCGACTCGATCGTAACGGCTGTCGTCGGTCAGGGATCCACCGGGGCTATATGGCTTACTACATCCGGCGGCACCGCCAAAACGGATACGCTCACGCCCTTCACCTACGTCCCCAAAACGGTAATCAGCCCCACCATTACTTCCTTTACCCCCATCATCGATACCGCGGGCGGGGTGGTTACGATCACCGGAACGAACCTGGGCGATGTCCAATGGGTCTACTTCGGCAGCACGCCGGCGGCGTCCTTTACCGTCGTTTCGCCCACGACGATTACTGCCGTGCTGGGCGACGGTTCCACCGGAGCTATACAGGTGGGAAACAGCGTCACCAACGCTTATTCGGTGGACACCTTCCTCTTTGTCGGAGCCAAACCACCCTTCGCGGTCACCTCGTTCACCGGCGCCATGGTCAGCAATCAGGCGCAGCTGACCTGGATCACCCAGTACGACCAGGGCGTCGCCACGTACACGCTGGAGAGCAGCGCCGACAGTATCAGCTTCAACCAGGTATACAGCGTCCCATCGCGCCATATCGACGGCGCGGGAAATGCGTACAGCTTTGTCGACCCCAACCCGGTCCAGGGCATGAACTATTACCTGCTCACCGCCATCGACAGCCTGGGCAATACCCTGGGTACATGGCGCACCACGTTGAACGTCCCCATCCAACCGCAGGTAACGACGCTGCCCAACCCGGCCAGCGGTGCGATCAACATCCAGGTTCCCTATTCCGCGCATACGGCCACCCTCACCCTGGTGGACCTGAACGGGAAACCGGTCCGGACCATGACCGTTCCCAGCGGCGCGTACCAGGCCCGCATGGACCTGACCGGCGTCCCCGGCGGGATCTACGTGCTGACCTGGCAGGACGGGACCAACCGGACGGAAAAACATATCATGGTACAGTAGTGGGTCTTTCCACCCAATTCCATACGCGGCCCGCCCCAACGGCGGGCCGCATTGTTTTGTGGCTTGGATTGCGTACCTTAACGGACGCCGATCAACCCACCTGCTATGCCCCTGCGCCCAACCTATATCCTATTTGCCGATGACGACCCGGAGGACCAGGAGATGCTTACCGAGCGTTTCCTGAAGGAAATCCCCGACGCGCGTTTCCTTTGCGTCCGCGACGGAGACCAGGCGTTGAAACGCCTGCTCGAGTGTGCCAGCGACGAGCTTCCTTCTATGGTTATCCTCGATTACCAGATGCCCGGCCTCACCGCGCCCGAGGTTTTGGAGGCCCTTGGCCGGGACGGCCGCTACGAGGGTATCCCCATCGTCGTTTGGAGCACCTCCGGTGAGCAGTGCTTTGTCGACCGCTGCCTCAGCCGCGGCGCCCAGCACTACCTCGTCAAACCCTGCGGCAGCCAGGGTCTCGAGAAGATCACCCGCTTCCTGGTCTCCGTTTTCTCCTCCGTCACGACACCGCACTGGGCCATGAGCCTTTGACGCCGCCGCACGCCCCACGCCCCAGCCCCATGCCTTCGGGCGCTCTTGACCTCGGCAACCGTATAATAGTCCATCCCTTTCATAATATCCTTCATTCCGCCGACCCGCAGGAATCTCGATATTTGACCCCTTATGAAAGGAAATGCGACCGTCCTGCTGCTCACCCTCCTGTGTCTGAACGCCACGGCCCAGCGCCCGCTGATCCGCGTGGCCACTCACGATAACGTCCTCGTGTTGGGCGTGGATAAAGACAGCATCCTCCGGCAGGTCTACTACGGACCGTCCATTCCCACCGACGGCATCGACGTCGCCTCAAAAGACGAAGCCTACTCCACCTACGGCAAGAGCTACACGGAAGTCGCGCTGAGGATCACCCACAGCGACGGCAACACCACGACCTACCTGGTCTGCGACAAAAGCACCCAACAAAGAATCGACGACAACACCACCCTCACGAATATCTACCTCCACGACACCTACTACCCCGTGGAGGTGGTCCTGCACTACAAAGCCTACGAAAAGGAAAACATCATCGCCCAATCCGCGGATATCCGTAACGGTGAGAAGGGGCCGGTCGTTCTCGGCGACTTCGCTTCCGGGGGGCTGAGCTTCCGCGAAAACGCCTACTACCTGACATCCTACTACGGCGACTGGGCCCACGAGTTCAACATGACCGAAACCCGGCTCGAACCCGGTATCCGCGTCATCGACTCCAAGCTGGGCGTGCGCTCCGACCAACGGAGCAACCCCTCCTTCCTCCTGTCGATGGATGGGCCGCTGCAGGAAGACGACGGCAGGGTGCTTGGCGCGACCCTGGCCTGGCCCGGCAGCTGGCAGCTGAAGTTCGAAGTGGGGAGCGACGGGAACCTGAACGTGCTGTGCGGCGCCAATCCTTACGCCTCCGCCTATACGCTGGACGCGGGCGCCACCTTTACCACGCCCGCCCTGCTCCATACCTACAGCAACCATGGCGCGGGAGACGTCACCCGCCGGTTCCACCGCTGGGCGCGCGTCTACGGCATCCGCGACGGCAACGGTTCCCGGGACGTCCTGCTCAACAACTGGGAAGCCACGTATTTCGATTTCGACGAGCAAAAGCTATCCGCCATCATCCAGCAAGCCGGCACCATGGGCTTCGACCTGTTCCTGCTCGACGACGGGTGGTTTGGTAACAAATACCCGCGCAACAACGACAACGCCGGTCTGGGGGATTGGGAAGTGAACAAGCAAAAACTGCCGCACGGCATCCCGTATCTCGTCCAGCAGTGCGAAGCCAACCACCTGAAATTCGGCATCTGGATCGAGCCCGAAATGGTCAACCCCAGGAGCGCGCTTTACGAGCAGCACCCCGATTGGGTGATCACCGCATCCCACCGCCCGCTCGATCTGCAACGCAACCAGCTGATCCTCGACCTCTCCAACCCCAGGGTGCAGGAGTACGTGTATCAATGTATCGATAAGCTGCTCCGCGAAAACCGGGGCATCCGCTACATCAAATGGGATTGCAACCGGTATGTCACCAATCCCGGCTCGGCCTACCTTCCCAAGGACCGGCAATCCAACCTCTTTGTCGACTATTCGAAGAACCTGCTGACCATCATGGAGCGCGTCCGAAAAGCCTTCCCCGACGTCACGCTCATGGCCTGCTCCGGCGGCGGCGGCCGGATCGACTACGCGACCCTGCCGAACTTCATGGAGTACTGGCCCAGCGACAACACCGACGCCATGGAGCGGATCAAGATAGGGTGGGGCCTGGAATATTTCTACCCCGCGATCGGCATGGCTTCCCACGTATCCAACATCCCCAACGGCATCACCGGCCGGAGCGAGCCGCTGAAGTTCCGCTTCGACGTGGCGATGACCGGTAAGCTCGGCATGGACCTCCAACCCATGCAGATGTCCGACGCCGACAAGGATTTCGCCCGCAAGGCCATCCAAACCTACAAAACCACGATCGCCGACGTCGTCCTCCACGGCGACCTCTACCGCCTCCTTTCCCCCTACGGCGGACACCGCGCCGCGATGATGTACGTCGCCCCCGACAGCGCCCGCGCCATCGTGTTCTCGTATCTATTCCAGAAAGCGCCCGGCGACGAGCATCACGTGATCCGTCTGAAGGGCCTTCGCCCCGAGGGCCGTTATACGCTGCGCGAGCTCGACAAGGGCGGCTACACGCGCTTCGGCGACTACGAAGGCAAGACCTTCTCCGGCGCCTTCCTGATGAACGAGGGCATCCGCTCCGACTTCTACAGCGAATACGAGAGCCTCATCTTCGAAGCCGTGGCGCAGCCCTAGGCCGCGCCCGCGCCACTGCGCCGCCGCGCGCGGCGTTACGCCGTCCTATTCACCTCCCGGTACTCCGTCGGCGAATACCCCATCCACTTCGTGAACATCCGCGAAAAATAGTAGGGGTCGCTCACCCCCAGCGTCTGCGCCACTTCCTTGACCGTCATCGGCGTAAAGAGCAGGTACTGGCAGGCTTTCTGAATTTTGAGGTGGTTGAAATATTCCACGGGCGAATGCCCCGTCCTCTTGCGGAAGACCGACGAAAAATGTGACGTGGACAGATCCGCGAAGTCCGCCATTTCCCCCAGGCTTAGGAGACCATGGCTTTTTTGCTGCATGAGCCCGATCACCTTATCTATGGCGTCGGTCTCGGACCTGCTGCCGGTGGGGATGAACTTATCCTCATACAGCAGCGACGACAGGAAGTGGTAAAAAATCATATTCACATACCGCAGCGTATCGCTGCTGTATCCCTTTTCGAGGTTGGTATAGATGTCCTCGAAGAGCTTGAACCGGTGATCGTCATACGCCAGCCGGGGTTTACCCTGGCGGATGAGGTCGACGATATACGAGGCCGTTTCGCCGCCAAAATGGATCCAGTAGATAGTCCATGGGTCTTCCGGGTCGGCTCCATACCGGTGGGGCGTACCCGCAGGGATCAGGACAAAATCGGAAGGCCCGATTTCCTGACGGCTACCGCCCTGGTTCACCCAGCCACGTCCCTCCACGCAATAGATAAGGATATGCTGCGAAATCCCCGAGGGCCGCTCCATGTAGTGATGGAGCGCCTTGGGATAGTACCCGATGTCGGTGATGTATGCCGGCTGGGTGATAAGGTCCACCACCAGGAAGTCGGCAACGATCTTCCGCGGCAGCACGATAAGCTTCTGCCCCTCGAATCCCTCTTTCTTACGCAATGCTTTTGTCATAACATCAGAAAAAAGTCCATCCCTTTCATAAGAACTGCCATTTCATGGCTTAGCGCGAAAATAGAACTTTGGGTATAATCGAACATGAGATTTATATCCCTGGTCATATTTTTACCAACGATTGCCGCCGCACAACTCTCCAATCGTTATGCCGTCGTTACCGCCGACACGGCCACCGGCGTAGTCAACATCCGCTTTGCCTCCGGACAAACCGTGGATAACGCCACCGCTTACGTCGTGGACCTCCGCGCGGGCCGTGTCTCCACCACCGATTGCCGACGGCATGCCTGCCGCGTCACTGATGGATACGCTCTCACCGTCACCCATACCGGCAACGCCGCGGGGCTAACGCTCATTCAGCACATTACCCTGCAAGGCGAAGGCCTTTTACTGGACCTCGAAGTCAAGGGCGCCGCTGAAACCCGGCACATCTCCCCGCTTGCCGCGGTCATACACACGCCGGGAACCGCCCGCCGCCTGCTCGACGTCCCTTTCGACAACGACGACTGGGTGCACATCCTAGAGCAGCGCCCGCCCGCCAACCCGGCCGCATTCCCCGTGTGCGGCATGAGCTACGAATACACCACGATCTACGACAGCGCGACCTTGGCCGGTCTCGTCCTCGGCTCCGTCACCCACGACTTCTGGAAGACCGGCATCGCCTACCGCATGGGCCAGGCCGACACCCTCGACGTCTTTGGCGGCGTCTCCACCCCCGACGATCCCTCCAAACCGCTGGATGAAGGCCGCGACGGCACCCACGACCACGCCCCCCACGGCACGATGCCAGGCCCCATCCTCCGTTCCCCGAAAATATATATCGCCGCGGGCAAAGACGTCCGGCCGATAACGAAAACCTACGGCGAGGTCAACGCGAAAATCAACGGCCGCCTTGCCTGGAACGGCCCCGCACCCGTCTACTGGAACAGCTTTGGCGTGGAAGGCGTGCTCGGCTACGGGCACGTGATGATGCCCGATGGAGTAAAACAAGTCTCCGATGTCATAAAAACCCTCGATCGATTCAACAGGGCCGCGGTGCTCAGTATCGACTCCTACGACCAGGGCGTCTATTCCACCGAGACGTTGAAAGGCCTCAAGGACTACGCGGCAAAAAACCGCCAGCGGATCGGCTTTTACTTCGCCCCCTTCGCCCAGTGGTACTGGAAGGACAGGATCGCGAGCGCCCCGCTGGCGCAAGCGATACTCAAGGACAGCGCGGGCAACCCCATCGCCTATAAGGACGGCGACTGGGCGGCCTTTGCCCTCGATCCCACCCATCCCGCGGTACGCGACTATCTGGTCGGCCAGCTCGAAAAGGCAAAGACCATCGGCGCCACCTTTATCAAGATCGACTTCCTCAGCGCGGGGACCCAGGAGTCGCCCACCCACGCCAACCCCGCCATCCGTACCGGCATACAGGCGTTCAACTATGGGATGCGGTTGCTGCGTCACCTGTCGGACTCGATACTCGGACCGGATATATTCTACACGGAAGCCATATCCCCGCTGTTCCCCAGCCAGTATACCCACGCCCGGTTCATTTCGACCGACATCTATTCCCACCTGCGGGACGACCAAACGGGCTTCCCCAACTGGGGCTCCACCGAATATTCCCTGGCCCTCGGCTCCCATATGACCTGGACCCAGGGCACGCTCTGGCCCTACACCAACCTGGACGTGACCATCATGGAGCACTTCCAGAAAAACCCCACGCTCACCGAAACCGAAGTCAAGGTACGCCTGTTGGCCCTCGTGGCGATGGGCAGTATCCTCGGCGACGGATCGGACCTCCGCAGCCCGCTGGCGCTGGAGCGCGCCCGCCAGTACCTGAACAACCCGAAGGTTTGCGCGTATTTCGCCCACCCCAGGGCCTTCACTCCCCTCCAATGGGCCGACGGCCCCGGTTTCGATCAGCAGCTGGTCTTCACCCTCGGGACCGGTGCCAAAGGCCGTGCCGGAGCCCCGACGCTGCTCGCCCTCTTCAACTTCAGCCGCAAATCCCCCCTGGAATACACCCTCCCCGCCGGCAAAGC
>NZ_DATJIY010000202.1:0-8517 GCF_035492835.1 Dinghuibacter sp. | reverse complement strand
AATATCTTATTACGATTTTATATCAACCGTAAAGATAACGTAATTAAAAAGTTTTTATTGTGCTGGTACAAAACTGGGTCAATCGTTTAAAGGCATTCTTAAGGGAATATGATCGAATTGTTATTTAGCTTTCAGCATTTCCGAATGCTAAGGTAGATATACACTATAAAATAAAATGCTAATTTTTTGGGGGCGGGGAGGGTTTTTTTCCCGTTTTAGGGTAACCATCCGGTCATAAAGGTATTTAGCCCTCCCTCCAGATTAGAATCCTTTAATCCGGGCCCCGTTGCCGGCGAATCGGGCGATCCCTAAAATGCAACCGCTCCGTAGGAATACGGGGCGGGCATGAGGATACTTGCTTAAGGAAAACTATGAACGGTTATAGGGACCAAAATAGTGGGGCGGATATGGATTAGAGACGGGCTGAGCCGGGGGAGGGCCAACAAAAAAAGTCAACTAGTATTACCGGAACTTGAACCGGGGATTAAATAATTGTAAAAAGAAGCGCAAAGGCTATTTTTGCGGAAATTTTGCCTGACATGGGTTTCAATTCTTTTGCGAAAATATTCATGCCCAAAGACCGGGTGTTTTACAATTTGTTCGAGGAGGTGGCGCACAACGTGCAGAAGATGGGGCAAAAACTGGTAGTGGTGGTGGGCGAACCCGATTTCGACGCCAGGCAGCAACTGATCCGGGACCTGGAGGACATGGAGCACGTCAATGACGAATTCACCCACCGCATTTTCACGGAGCTGGGGCGGAACTTTATCACGCCCTTCGACCGGGAGGACATCCATTACCTGGCGACGGCGCTGGATGACGTAGCCGACAACATCTTCTCTTCCGCGAAAAAAATCAACTTCTATCGCGTCGATCCATCCGATCCGGGGATTATAAAACTGGCCGACCTGATCAACCAGGGATGCGCCGAGCTGCAAAACGCCGTTTTGGAGCTCCGCAACATGAAAAACCTGCGAAAGATCACCGACGCCCTGGTCAGGATCAACAGCCTCGAGAACCAGGCGGACGATGTATACGATACGAGCATACAGCGGTTGTTCGCGACCGAGAATGACGCCAAGGAGGTCATCAAAAAACGGGATATTTTCCAGGTCCTGGAAATAGCCACCGACAAATGCGAAGACGTTGCCAACGTGATCGAGTCCATCATCGTCAAATACGCATAATCATGACCCTTTTGGTCATTATCATAATCCTGGCGGTTATTTTCGATTTCATCAACGGCTTCCACGACTCCGCCAACTCGATAGCCACCATCGTCTCGACCAAAGTGCTGAAGCCCTGGCAGGCAGTGATTTGGGCAGCGTTGTTCAACTTCATCGCCTTTTTTATTTTCCGGGACCATAAAGTCGCCAATACGATCGCCAAAACGGTCTATGAGCAATACATCGACCTCCACGTCATCCTGGCGGGAATCATCGCCGCGATCATCTGGAACCTGCTGACCTGGTGGTATGGTATTCCCTCCAGCTCTTCGCATACCCTTATCGGCGGTTTTATAGGGGCGGCGTTTGCCAAGGTAGGTTCGTGGAAGGTGGTCATTATGGCCAACCTCACCAAGACCGTCCTTTTTATTTTCCTGTCGCCGCTGATCGGCATGGTACTGGCGTTCCTCATCACCCTGGCGGTGGTCTGGACCAGCCGGAAGGCAAACCCTTATAAGGCCGACCGATGGTTCCGACGGCTCCAGTTGGCGTCCTCCGCGGCGTTCAGCCTGGGGCACGGAGGCAACGACGCCCAAAAGGTCATGGGACTGATCGCCGTGGCGCTGGCCTATCACAACGGCGTAAAATTCAATATTGCCGATATGCCCAACTGGGTACCCGTCGTCTGCTACTCCGCGATAGCCCTTGGGACAATGAGCGGCGGATGGCGAATCGTCAAAACCATGGGCACCCGGATCACGAAGGTGACGCCCCTGGAAGGCGTCTGCGCCGAAACGGCGGGAGCGAGCACCCTGATCCTCACCGAACAGCTGGGCATACCCGTCAGCACCACCCACACCATCGCCGGCGCCATCATGGGGGTCGGCGCCACCAAACGGCTGACCGCGGTACGCTGGGGCGTAACCGTTAACCTGCTGTGGGCATGGGTACTGACCATCCCCGTGAGCGCACTGATGGCGTCGGGTATCTATTTGCTGCTGCACCTGTTTTTTTAGTTATCTTACGGGGCCAAAAAAAGAAAAAACGCATGAAGGGAATCATACTGGCCGGCGGTTCCGGCACGAGGCTTCATCCGATCACCTACGCCATCAGCAAACAGATTATGCCGGTGTACGATAAGCCTATGATCTACTATCCCTTATCCACTCTCATGTTGGCCGGTATACAGGAAATCCTGATCATTTCCACGCCCCACGACCTGCCGATGTTCAAACGGCTCCTGGGTGACGGTTCGAACCTGGGGCTTTCCTTCACGTATGCGGAGCAGGCGGTACCCAATGGCCTGGCCCAGGCTTTCGTCATCGGGGAATCGTTTATCGGCAAGGACAAGGTCGCCCTGGTGTTGGGCGACAACATCTTTTACGGCGCCGGCCTGGGCAAACTGCTGGCGGCCAATACCAATCCCGACGGCGGCATCGTATATGCGTACCACGTAAGTGATCCGGAAAGGTATGGCGTCGTGTCTTTCGACGACAAGATGAAAGCGGTTTCCATCGAAGAAAAACCCGTCAAGCCCAAGAGCAGCTATGCGGTTCCGGGTCTTTACTTTTATGATAACGAGGTGGTGAGCATTGCCAGGAATCTGCAGCCTTCGCCCCGTGGAGAATACGAAATCACCGACGTCAACAAGACCTACCTGGAACGTGGCAAGCTCCAGGTCTCGATTCTCGACCGCGGTACGGCCTGGCTCGACACCGGCACGTTCGATTCCCTGATGCAGGCATCCCAGTTCGTCCAGGTGATCGAACAACGTCAAGGCATCAAGATCGCGTGTATCGAAGAGATCGCTTACCGGAAAGGCTTTATTTCCAGGGAGCAGCTGGTTAAGATCGCGCAGCCGCTCCTGAAAAGCGGGTATGGCCAGTACATCATGGGCCTCTTGGAAAAATAAGCTACCTTAGTTTACAAATTACTACGCCAGGTTATGCAAAAAATCCTAGTCACCGGGGGATGCGGTTATATCGGTGCCCATACGATCGTGGACCTTATCGAAAACGGTTATGACGTCGTCTCCGTGGACAACAATTCCCGCTCAACCCCGCAACTGCTTGCCGGTATCGAAAAGATCACGGGCAAAAAGGTCAAGAACTACAAGGTCGACCTGTGCAGCTATGACGATACGATGGCCGTGTTCCAGGAAAACCGCGACATAGCCGCTATCATCCATTTTGCCGCCTACAAGGCCGTCGGGGAATCCGTTGCGCAACCCCTCGCCTATTACGAAAATAACCTGCTGTCGCTCATCAACCTGTTGAAGTGCGCCTCGGAATTCAAGATCGAACACTTCGTCTTTTCTTCGTCTTGTACCGTATACGGTAATCCCGATCACATCCCGGTCACCGAAGAAACGCCCCAAAAAACGGCGGAGTCTCCCTATGGCGCCACCAAGCAAATGGGGGAAAGGATCATCGAGGATGTGGCAAAAACGGGTGCCGTAAAATCCATCCTGTTGCGGTATTTCAATCCGGTCGGCGCCCACCCCTCCATCGCCATCGGGGAGCTGCCCCTGGGCAAACCCGCCAACCTGGTGCCGGCGATCACCCAAACCGCCATCGGCAAGCTGCCGACCATGCAGGTTTTTGGTACGGATTACGACACCCGGGACGGGAGCTGTATCCGCGACTTTATCCACGTATCCGACATCGCTCACGCGCACACGCTGGCGGTAAACTATATGCTGGCCGGCAAGAACAAGGACAGCGTCGAGGTGTTCAACCTGGGCACCGGTAACGGCGTGACCGTTCTCGAAGCCATCAGGGCCTTTGAAAAGGTGAGCGGCGTCAAGCTCAACTATACCCTGGGTCCGCGGCGTCCGGGGGACGTGATCGCGATCTATGCCAACAACGACAAAGCGGTGGGCGTCCTGGGCTGGAACATCCGGTACAACCTGGATGAAATGATGAAAACGGCCTGGGAATGGGAATTGCGTTTGAAAGAGGACAAAACGCTCCATACCAGCCAGAATTTCCAACTCAACTAGCGGAATGTCCGCCGATTGCCGTAGGTTTGCCGTGCAAAACTGTAACAGGCATGTTAAAAGACATACAGGTACTCAACGAGAAGGAAACCCGGGGTGGTTTTGGGGAAGGTATCCTCGAAGCCGGCCGCAGGAACCCCAACGTAGTAGCCCTTACCGCTGACCTTCTGGGCTCCATGAAGCTCCAGGCCTTTATCAAGGAATTTCCCGAACGTTTTATCCAGGTAGGTATAGCCGAAGCCAATATGATCGGCATTTCTGCCGGTTTGACCATTGGCGGCAAGATCCCCTACGCCACGACCTTTGCCAATTTCGGCACCGGCCGCGTGTATGACCAGATCCGTCAATCGGTCGCCTATTCCGGCAAAAACGTAAAGATATGTTGCTCCCATGCAGGGTTGACCCTTGGTGAGGATGGAGCCACCCACCAGATCCTGGAGGACATCGGCATGATGAAGATGCTGCCTGGTATGACCGTGATCGTGCCTTGCGACTTCAACCAGACCAAAGCCGCCACCATGGCCATCGCCGACTACACCGGCCCCGTATACCTGCGTTTTGGCCGGCCCAAATGGCCCAACTTCACACCGGAAAATCAGGTATTCGAGATCGGAAAGGCACAAACCCTGTCCGAAGGCAAGGACATTTCCATCTTTGCATGCGGTCACCTGGTATGGAAGGCCATCGAAGCCGGCCGTATCCTCGAAGAGAAAGGGTATAGCGTCGAGCTGATCAACATCCACACGATCAAACCCCTGGACGTCGAAGCCGTCCGTGGCTCCATAGAAAAGACCGGCTGCGCCGTCACCTGCGAAGAACACAACATCATCGGCGGGTTGGGTGATAGCATTGCGCAGGTTGCCGCCCGTCATTTCCCGATCCCCATCGAATATGTGGGCACAAAAGACACCTTTGGTGAAAGCGGCAAGCCGGAAGACCTGCTGGTCAAGTACGGTCTCGATTCCGTCGATATCGTGGCCGCCGCGGAGAAGGCTATCGTTCGTAAGAAGAAATAGGTACAGAACGCTATACAAGGACCGCTCCGGGAGGGGCGGTCTTTTTATTGGGACAAGCTCTTAAACTTAGTTTTCCCCCGACCATCTAATGATAGTCGGAGATATTTTAGATATATTAGCACGGACTAAACCGGATGCATGGCTAACATCGCCGACGACAAAGAATTATTGCTACAATTTAAGGCTCCCGCCACGAAAGAGGCGGCGTTCACCCAAATTGTGCGGAAGTACCAGGAAAAGCTCTATTGGCATATCCGACGTATCGTGGTGGACCACGACGACGCCAACGACGTCCTCCAGAACGTCTGTATAAAAGTCTGGAAAAGCCTTGATAACTTTCGAGAAGACAGTCAATTATATACCTGGTTATATAGGATTGCCACCAACGAAAGCCTCACCTTCCTGGAACAGCAGAAGAAGCGGGCGGGTGTGTCTTTCAGTGACGTGGAAACGGGATTGAGCAATAAATTAAAAGCAGACCGGTATTTCGATCCCGGTAAGCTGGAATGGAAACTACAGCTGGCGATACAGACCTTGCCGGAGAAACAGCGCTTGGTTTTCAATCTAAGGTATTATGATGAAATGCCTTATGAGGAAATGAGCCGGGTACTGGACACCTCCGAAGGGGCGCTGAAGGCCAGCTATCACCATGCCGTAAAGAAAATCGAGGAGTTTATGCTCAATCATTAAACTTTTCTAATACCCTGAAGTCATATTTTGTTGTATGGTACACAGTGCGGACATAGGAATGGAATTGAAAGGGATATCAGAGGTGGTAGCCGGGTTGCCCCCGGTGACTCCCTTTGTCGTCCCGGAGGGATTCTTCGCGCACTTCCCGGAAAAGGTGCTGACCCTGGTCAGGAGCCTGGAAGGGGGAGCCGAAGAAGTGGGTCCTATGTTGTCCCCCGGTTTACGTGACCGGATTACACTCCAAGCACCGCCACCCGGCTATTTTGAAGGGTTCGCGGAAAACATGATGCAGCGCATCCGCGCTGAAGAAGCGGGAAGCCTTGCGGAAAACGGGAGCCTTGCGGCAGCGGCTGGCCCCGCGCGGGCGGAAGCCCCGGAGACCCCCGCCCTGCTGGAAGACCTCCGGAGGGCGGCTACCTTCCAGGCCCCCAAAGGCTATTTTGAGGGGCTGCCCGAGCGGATGCTGGCGCGAGCCAAAGCAGCCGACGCGATGACTGCGCCCCAGGGTAATGAAGCGCCCCAGGACGTCGACGAAGAACTGCGGGAGCTATCCCCCCTGTTGGCCTCGTACCCGCGGGTATACCCCGGTACGGTTCCGGCTGGATACTTCGAGGCGTTCGACCCGATGCGGGTTGGGACTCCCGTAGTAGTGATGCCGGAAAAGGCGACGCCGGAGACCGCCTCCGGAACCGGCGCACGGGTCCTCCCCATCACCGGTAGCCGTAGCTCCGTCCGCCAGATACTGGCCGCCGCGGTAACCGTGGGCGTTATGCTCACCAGCGGGGTATGGGGCTATCATATCTACCTGAGGCCGTCCTCGGATGTACAGAACGAAATCAACCTGAAATCGCCCGATCAACTCAATAGCGCCCTGGCCAAGGTTTCCGACCAGGCCATCATCGACTACCTGAAAAGCAACACGGATGTCAGTGACGCAGAACTGATCGCCAGCGAGGTCGATGACCAGCAACTTCAGAATGCCGTCGACAACGGAAAGACAGACAATGACAGCAAGGCTTCAGAATAAATTATAAACAGGACAGACGTCATGAAGAAGTGCCTCCTATTCTTATTACTCTTGACCACATCCGGCCTGGTCCGGACGCTGGCGCAAGCCCCAGCGGAGGAACAGCAGGGAGACCCGGCCGTCATGAAGCCACGACTGGAGAAATTAAAGATCACCTACATCGGTCAGCACCTCAACCTCACTCCCCAGGAATCGAGGGAGTTCTGGCCGGTATACTTTCAATACGAGAACGAGCTCCGCAGCGTCAGGACCAATGTAACCCTCGACCAGATTGCCAAGGAAGAGGCCATCCTGAACGTACACAAGCGGTACCAGAATCAATTCACGACGCTGATCGGCCGCAACCGGGCGAATTATGTCTTCCAATTGGAACACGACTTCAATGTGATGCTGATCAACCGTCTCCGGCCTAATCCGCACATGGGTATGCGTCGTGGTTTCTAAACCCGGCCCCTTTCCTTCAAGTTAATTTTGGTAAAAAAGGGGTGAATATTCGTTTATCGGTATATTCTTCTTTCATGCTCATTACCAATTGTTTTGCCCCTTTTGTAGGTAGTAAAATGACTGGTTAATTCCATTAGCAATTTTTGGAAACTAAATTATTTTTTCCATACATTTGCATATAGGTGTTTTTCATAGGTTAGCAACGGCCGACTCTTTCTAGGGTTGGCCTATTTTTTTACCAAAATTCCCTCCGCCCGACAATCAGACGGGGCCAGGGTTTCAGGACGCTAACTAATGTTAGTTTACAGCGAAACAGTAGGATACTTGACGTCGTGATAGAAAAGGAAGGTCCAGTGACCGTCTCCGCCTTCCTGCCACCATTGTTTGCGCAGCTCCATGCACTTCTTGCCGTCGTAGTCATATTTTGCGACAAAACGGTTCTTCATCTGGGATAGTTGTGGGGCGTCATCGCCCCCAAAGAATACGATTTGGCCATCTTCTTCCAGCCAGAGGACCTGGTGGTAGGGCGAGTGTCCGCCGGTCACCCAGTACCGTATTCCTGGCGCGATATCACCCTTGTCGCCGTCCAGCAACACGACCTTATCGGTGCCCTCCAAAGGACGCAGCTCGTCCGGAATGTAGGACGGCTCGCCCTTGTCCAGAGCGTATTGCAGCTCCCGGGCCTGCACGTAATATGTCGCCGACGGAAAGTTGAGCTGATACGCGCCCGTTATCAGATCTTTTGACGCAATACCCCCTGCGTGGTCCTTGTGCAGGTGACTCATTATAACCCTAGTTACGTCCAGCGGGTTGATCCCCGCATCGCTGAGATTTTGATGGATTTGTAGAATTCCGTTGACATCGCGGAACCCCAAACCGGTATCAAGCAAGATGATGTCGTTCCTTGTTATAACAACAAACGGTTGAACCTCCACCAGCAAAGACCCGGTTGGCCGCTGTTGCAGGTTGTCCGCCTTCAAGTCGAATGGTACAAATCTTTTCGTATGGTCTATCGTAAACGCCCCTTCGGACAACGGTATAATCTTCATGTCCACAAAGGTACGAACATCGCGCCACCACGTCGCCGTCGGGTCTTAATACGCGCGCGCCGAAGAGCATTGCCTTCGCGGCGACCTAAGCGCGTAGGCCGGGGAGTAGGGGTGTGGTGCCTCTTTT
>NZ_DATJIY010000201.1:0-20431 GCF_035492835.1 Dinghuibacter sp. | reverse complement strand
AACTTTACATTTGTCAAAAACTTACCCATGGACCTGAAATTTCTTTTCCCACACCGATACCGGTGGATCGGGTGGGCGGCGGCCGTGCCGGCGGCGGTGATTATGATCCTGAATCTTTATTTCGAGTTTGGCTTTGGTTTTTTACATTACCGGGAAAGCGCCTGGGTGCAGGACTCGTTGGATGGGCCGTTTTTGTTCTCGTTGCACGCGCACAATTTTACCCGTGAAGTCGCGGCGATCGTGCTTATCTTGGGGTTGTTGATGATCGCGTTTTCACGGGAGCGGGTCGAGGACGAGCGGACCATGAAGCTACGGCTGGAGGCGCTGTTGTGGTCGGTGTATCTGAACACGGCTTTGATCCTGCTGGCCATTATCTTTACCTATGGGGAGATGTTCCTGGAGGTCATGCTCTACAATGTGTGCTCGACCTTGGTCATCTTTATTGCGCGGTATGCGTGGGTAAAAAGGGAGGCGGTATGAAAAACAGGCTGAGGATCGAACGGGCGGTACTGGACATCACGCAGGCGGAGCTTGCGGAGCGGATCAGGGTATCCCGGCAGACGGTGAACGCGATCGAGAGCAATAAATACGTGCCCTCGACGGTGCTGGCGATGAAGATCGCGCGGGTCTTCGGGTTGAAGGTCGAGGACATTTTCCAGCTGGAAGAAGGAGACTAGTCAGAAGAAGGAAACTAACCATATGTCTAAAATCACGGTCAAACGTATCTATGATCCGCCGGCCTCCACGGACGGCTATCGCATCCTGGTGGACCGGTTGTGGCCCCGGGGCATCCGCAAGGACGAAGCGCGCATCGACGCCTGGATGAAGGATGTCGCGCCCTCGACGGAGCTCCGGCAGTGGTATCACGCGCACCTGGACGAGTGGGGCACTTTCCATCAACGCTACAAGGAGGAGCTCAAGGGCTCTGAAGCGCTGGAGGCGTTAAAGGAGGCGGTGAAGCAACACCCGCACACGACCCTGCTGTATGCGTCCAGGGAAACCGAGCACAACCACGCGTTGATCCTTGAAAAAATATTGCATTAATGGAAACGGTTGACATCCTCATAGTGGGCGCCGGTCCCACCGGGTTGATGATGGCGACCCAGCTTGGCCGCTGGGGCGCGGACTTCCTGTTGATCGACCAGAAGGCGGGTCCTACCCGTGAATCGCGGGCGCTCGCGGTACAGGCGCGAAGCCTGGAGATCTACGAGCAGATGGGTTTGTCCGACGAGGTCCTGCGCGACGGTCATGTTACGGAGGGTATACGTTTGTACGAGCGCGGGGAGGTGAGGGCTACCGTTTTCCTGGGGAATCTACAACGCACCCTTAGCCCATTTCCATTTGTGCTGGTGTATGAGCAAAGCAAGAACGAAGCCATCCTGGCACGCTACCTTCAGACACAGGGGCGTGAGGTCCGCTGGAATACGGCTCTGAAGGGGGTGACCCGACAGGAAGGGCGGTACCGGGTTGAGACGGACAGGGGGCTCATTGAGTGCCGCTACCTGGTCGCTTGCGACGGCGCGCGCAGTCCCCTCCGGGAATGGTCGGGCATGCCGTTCACCGGGGGGACCTATGAGCAGGTTTTTTATGTGGCGGACACGCACGCCGACGCGCTGTTCGGCGACCGCCTTTCCCTCTTTCTCGGCCGGAGCGACTTTACGATGATCTTCCCTATGCCGGGAGAGCGGCAGTTCCGGGTCCTGGGCACGCTGCCCCCCAAATTCTATCACCAGCAGGAGATCGGGTTCGACGCCATCGAAGCCCAGGTACAAGCCAACATGAAGCTGCCGGTCACCTTTTACGATACGAGCTGGTACTCCACCTACAAGCTGCACCACAAGAAAGTGGAACACTTCCGGAAGGAAAACCTTTTCTTTGTCGGGGACGCTGCCCATATCCATAGCCCCGCGGGCGGCCAGGGGATGAACACCGGTCTGCAGGACGCCTATAACCTGGCGTGGAAGCTGGCATTGGTCAGCAAAGGCCGTGCAAAGGACGCGCTCCTCGACACCTATCACGAAGAACGCAACCCGGTGGCGGAGCAGCTGCTCCGGTTTACGGACCGTCTGTTTACGGAAGTCACGCACTTCAGCTTTTTTTCCCAGATACTAAAACGCCTGGTGCTCCCCAACCTGCTGCCGGTCGTCAACCGCGTTTCCGCCATGCGACGCACCTGGTTCCGGGCCGTCTCCCAGATACAAATCAGCTATCGCCGGTCGTCCCTGTCACAGGGCAGGGGCGGGAACGTACGGGCAGGCGACCGCTTCCCCTACTTCGTCACCACACGGGGACAGTCGGTGTACCAGCTTATCCGTGAGCACCATGTAAAGCCCTTCCTGGTGATCGTATGCGGGTTGGAGCCGCCCGTCGTCCCGGATGCGCTTTGCGCGATACTAACGCTCGACGCCGGAGGCGCCGGACTGCCGGAGACGTTTGTCGCGATCGTCCGGCCCGATGTGTATATCGGTTATATCGCCGACACGCTGCTGCAAACGGAAATCAACGACTGGTTCCGCAGGATCGGCTAAGCCGCGTTGCGGGGGCATCAGTGCCCCGCGTACCAGCTCCCCAGCGCGGTCAGGTTCCCCTTACCGTCAAACAACGCCGACGGCCACAGCTGCGGGCTGGTCGGGTCGCCCGAGAACCAGGAGTAACGCTGTACAAAGCTCATGGTGTCGAGCCTTGGCAGGAGGCGTTGCATAAAGCTTTGTACCTGGGCGGCCGTGTACATGTTGTTGGAGGTGCTGGTGGCGTTCCAGTCGGCGGTGGCGAACTCGGTGATCCAGATCGGGAGGTGATATTGGCTATAGAGCGTTTCGAGGGTTTGGACAAAGTTGTTGTCGTCCGTGCCGACATACATGTGCACGCAAATGAAGTCGACGCGCAGGTGCTCGGCGGCGACCGAATCCATAAACTGCGTAAACCAGGCGACGGTAGGGTAGGAGACCGCGGGGCTGCCGAGGGGCAGCCCGATCGTTTCCAGCTGCGGCCAGAGGGCGAGCGCCTGCGAAACGGTCATATTGGACTGTCCGGACTGGTCGGGCTCGTTAAAGCCCAGGACGTATTTGGCGGCGCCGCTGGTCTTCATTTGCTGGACGAGGCTGATGTTGGCGGATGTCACGTTGGCGCCGCCCCAGAACATGGGAACGAACTCGACGTTTTTGGGCGCGCCCGTGGGCTGGGGCGTTCCCCAGGTATAGAACCAGGTATCGTTGAGGGCGGCTACGTCGGCGTCCCAGGTGCCGTTGGTATTGTTGGTGCTGAAGTCGGCGCCCTTTTTGGCGGAATGGTGAGCGGTATCGGTCTGTGTCTTTGACGTG
This sequence comes from Dinghuibacter sp., assembly GCF_035492835.1. Taxonomy (NCBI): domain Bacteria; kingdom Pseudomonadati; phylum Bacteroidota; class Chitinophagia; order Chitinophagales; family Chitinophagaceae; genus Dinghuibacter; species Dinghuibacter sp. The sequence goes on along the minus strand of NZ_DATJIY010000201.1, from coordinate 17,111 downwards.
GTGTCCTGACCGCCCTGGCCGGGCAGACCGGAACCGTTGCTGCCGCCATTCTTGGAACAGGCAGCCAGTAGAAGCACCGAGGCAAGCAGGAAGTGTGACTTTTGCATGAGGCTTGGATTTGAAGCCTCAAGATAGCAAAAAACGCGCCACGCCGGCGCCGCGGCAAGCGCCCTACGGGCGCCGCTATGTGGCGCTGGGTAGATGTACGCGTATCTTTAGGATATTTCCGGTCCCATTGAGCGGACTTTGTAGCTCGCGTAGCAACCCCTTGTAGTCGAGCGCGTGATCCCTATCGCGTTTATAGAGTCCGCGGACGCGGTTGCTGGAGTAGTACAACCAGCCCCCGTCACGGGTGACGTAGGGGGACGAAATGCCGTCCCCGGCGTTGACCTCGGGTCCTAATTTCCGGGCGGGCGACCATCCGGCGCCTCCGTGGAAGGACACATAGAGCTCATTTTCGCAGGCAAAAACCATATAGCTCCCGTTGGCTGCGACAAATGGATCCTGGATGTACGCGACGCTGTCCATGTCGATCAACGACGGCGCGTCGTAGCCCTGTCCGTTCCAATGCGCATAAAAGCCGTTCATGCCCTGATGCCCATCCCTGTCGCGGGAACAGAAGTACAGGTCGCCCGAAGCGGTTACGCAGGGCGCATAGCAGCTGGCCGTCTCTATGTTGACGGGCCCGTCGAGGTGGTGCGGTTCGGACCACCCGGACGGCTGACGGTCCACATACCAAATGTGGAAAATCTGGCGGCCGGTCTGACCGGGAGCCGCGACCAACGGGCGGTTGGAGATAAAGAACATTTTACGGCCGTCGGGCGAGACAAAGGGATCGGTGTCGTTCCAGGCGCCGGAAAACGGAAGTACCCGTGGCGCACCCCAGCCCTCCCCCTGGCGTTCGGCGCTGACGAGGGTCCAGTAGACCGCTCCCTGGGACCAATAAACGGTATGGCCATCGGGGCTGAAGGATGTGGCCCACTCCTCGAAGGGGGTGGAGACGACCCCGGGGGCAAACAATGACGGAACGGCGCCGGAGTCGAGGATATGTTGCGCGGTCGCACCCATCGGCAGCAGGAGGAGCAGTAGTTTCTTCATAGTCCGAATCTGCTGTAAGCGGGGCGCAAAACAAAGCCCGTTCAATCGATCCCCTTTTTTATTCAACCATCCGTGAGTACCTTCAATCCCATGATAAAGGCCATTATAACCGGCGCCACGGGTATGGTTGGGGACGGCGTGCTCCACGTATGCCTCGGTGACCCCCGGGTAAGCGAGGTGCTGGTGCTGACGCGCAAACCCACGGGGGTGCAGCATCCAAAAATGCGCGAAGTCATCCATGACAGCTTTTATGACATCTCGTCGATCGAGGGTTTGCTGTCAGGATACAACGCCTGCTTTTTTTGTCTCGGCGTGTCGTCGGTGGGGATGAAGGAAGCGGACTACTTCCGCGTGACGCACACATTGACGATGGCGGTCGCCGGTCCGCTGGCCCGGTTGAATCCGGACATGACGTTCTGCTATATTTCCGGCGCGGGAACCGACAGCACCGAAAAGGGCCGCAGCATGTGGGCCCGCGTAAAGGGAAAGACCGAAAACGACGTGCTGCGACTCCCCTTCAAACGCGCCTTCGCGGTACGGCCGGGGTTTATAAAGCCCTTCCCGGGTCTGACGCGCGTACACGCTTTTTACAAATACATCAACTGGATGTTCCCCATCGGTCGGGCGCTCTATCCCAACGGCTTCTGCACCCTGCGGGAGCTCGGGCTGGCCATGATCCGGCTGGCGGAAGAAGGCTATAGCCAAAAGATCATCACGGGAAAGGATATCATACTCCTGGGTCATGAATGACTATGTCGTCGACAATATCTTTTTTTCGTGCGCCGAAGTCACGCAGCGGAGCGAGGAACACTTCGTCCCCGAACATGGGCTGGCGCACATCTATTCCGGCGAGATCCGCGTGGTCGATGCCAGCGGCGAATACGGCTTTAACCCCGGCCAGTCCGTGCTGTTCAGCCGCAACCGCCTGGCGAAGGTGACCAAGCACGCGGCGGCGGATGCGCCGTTCCGTATGGTGACGATCCTGTTCAGACAGGACTTCCTGGCCGGGTATTACGCGACGCACAAGCCGGCGGCGGCGGCACGCAAGGACGTGCTGACGTTCGGCGGCAGCCCCCTGCTCGACAGCCTTTTCCAATCGCTGCTGCCCTACGAGGCGCTACAGGACCCGCTTCCCGCGGAGCTCACCCGTCTGAAGCTGGCCGAAGCCGTCACCATACTGAGAACGCTAAACCCGGCGGCCGACGCCATCCTCTCCGATTTTTCCGAACCGGGCAAGATCGACCTGGCGGACTTCATGCACCGCAACTTTTCCTTCAACATCCCGCTGGAGCGTTTTGCGTACCTCACCGGTCGCAGCCTGGCCACCTTTAAGCGGGACTTCCAGAAGTCCTTCCGGATGCCGCCGCAAAAATGGCTGCTCGAACGCCGTCTCAAAGAGGCTCACTACCTGATCGCCGAGAAGAAGTTGCGGCCTTCCGACGCGTATATCGAGGTGGGCTTTGAAAACCTGAGCCATTTCTCGTTCGCCTTCAAGCAGCAGTACGGCTATAACGCCTCGGAGCTGACCCGCTGACCAAACCCCCTTTGAGCCGGCAGCCAAACCCGATGACCGGTCCGTGTCCGACCTTTGCCCTAAATAAACACACATGAAAAAAGTCGTCCTTATCACCGGCGCCTCCTCCGGTATGGGCAAAGAAACCGCGAAGCTCCTATTGCAGCAAGGCTACACCGTCTACGCCGCCGCCAGGCGGGTGGAGCGGATGGAAGACCTCAAACCCCTGGGCGGCAAGGTCCTGGCGATGGACGTGACGGATGACGCCGCGATGGTGAATGGTGTGCGACAAATTATAGAAGCCGAAGGCCGTATCGACGCGCTCGTCAACAACGCCGGTTTTGGCTCGTACGGCGCGGTAGAGGACGTGTCGATGGCCGAAGCCCGCTATCAAATGGAAGTGAACGTTTTCGGACTCGCCCGGCTGACACAGCTGGTGATCCCCCAGATGCGTGAACAGCGATCGGGCAGGATCATCAACATCACGTCCATTGGCGGGAAGATCGTGACGCCCTTTGGCGCCTGGTACCACGCCAGCAAATTCGCGGTCGAAGCCTTGAGCGACGCGATGCGCCTGGAGCTAAAACAATTCGGCATCGACGTCGTGGTGGTCGAACCAGGCGGGGTAAAAACCGAATGGGGTGGCATCGCCATGGATAACCTGCGGAAAACGTCAGGCCGCGGCGTCTACAAGCCGCTGGTGGACCGCATCATGGCGACCATGCCAGGAATAGAAAAGAAGGCCGCGGAGCCGCAGGTGATCGCGGACCTGATCGCAAAAATCCTAAGGACGAACAAGCCGCGTACGCGGTACCACGCGGGCTACATGGCCTCCACCGTGCTTACGCTCCGCAAGTTGTTACCCGATCGCGCCTTCGACGCGGCGCTCCTCAGCCAGTTAAAATGATACAATAGCGATTTTAACAGTTTGCAAACACCCCTCGGGAAGTATCGACAACCCCTCGGGAAGCCCCGGCATTTGTCCAGATTGCCCGAGAGGATAGCTTTGCTGCAAATAAAATCACATGAAGAACGCTATCTGGGCGCTCGTCGCCTTCGTGCCATTTGCAGCCTGTAAAAAGGGGAGTACTCCGCCGACCCAAAGCGAAACGATCACCGTCTCCAACGTATTGAAGTCCCAACCATTGGTCGAGTCGGGCACCTTCCAGGGGACGGGCTCCCCGGCCCTGATTATGCCGGGGCAGTCGGTAACGATTAAATTTTCCGCGGCGAAGGGGGAGGCGATCTCCTTTGCCACGATGTATGGTTGGTCGAACGATTTGTTCTTTGCGCCGGCCAATCCGGGTATAGCCGTCTATGATTCCCTGGGGAATCCCATCCAGGGGGACGTTTCGTCGCAAATCAAGCTTTGGGACAATGGCACCCGCCTCGAACAGGCCCCAGGTCCGAATGTGCAACACCCGGGTGTGGCCGAAAGCAAAACCATCAGCGAGGTCAGCGGGACCGACGCCCAGGGAAACAGCTATATCCCGGCTTCCCAGCTGGTCAAGGCGACACTTACGTACAACGGAAATTCCTATTTCACGCTGACGCTGGAAAACATCTCCGGGGGTACGGCCAACGAAACCCCGCTCAGCCCGGGCGTTTGGGCGGTATCCTATATCGTGGGCGGCTCGCTCCTGAGCCCGGCGCCCCTCTATGCAGCCGGTCAACCGACCGCCAACGGTCTGACCTCGATCGCCGAAATGGGTGACAACGGCCCGTTGAGCACGTATATCACTGGTATCACCGGCATCTTCACCCCGCTGTCGCCCATCCTGGTCGTTGTCTATGACGGTACCGACAACCCCATATACAAAACGGGCGCCCTCGACCCCGGTCACGGTCTGACGCCGCTGGCCCAAAAAGGCAACGCGGATACCCTGGCGGCTTACCTCAAGACCTTGCCCGGCGTTCGCTCCGTTTATGTCCTGCCGGCGCCGCAGACGACCGTTTTGCTCCCGGTGATCGGGTCGACCGCGGGCAGCACGGTGTCCCAACAACTCAACGTGCTGCCGGGTGACCGCCTGGCGATCGCGACCATGTACGGGTTCTCGAACGACTGGTTCTTCGCCACCACCGGGAACGGCGTGGACGCCACGGTAAAGGGGGATATTTCTTCGAGCATCGGTTTGTTCGACGACGGCTCGGCCATCGAGCAGTTCCCCGGCGCGGGTATAACCCAGTTCAACCTGGCGGGCACGCCCCTGGCCGAAAGCCAGCCGATCGCGCCGGTACCCAACCCGAATATGTTTACGACCCTGCCCGTCGTTACCGATATCATCAAAGTCACCCTTCAATAGGTTAGTTTAGCAGTATGAAATTCCGGTTTGAAGACAGCGCCACCAACGGTCAACTGATCGTGAGCCTGCACGAAGCATGCCTGAAGGGGGAGGGGCTCCTGAACGGCCAACCCATGGAGCCGGTCAATACCATCGTCTGTAACAAGGGCGAAGCCCAACAGGTCTGGATCGACAACATCGCCTACGTGATGCCTGCCTGTTCCATCCTTCCGCTCGTGGCCAACCAAAGCTTCGCGTTCGAACGACCGGAGACGCTGGCGGCCTGGCAATTCAACCGGGATTTCTACTGCATTGTGGACCACGACGCCGAAGTGGGGTGCGTGGGGTTCCTTTTTTATGGTATCCGTCACCCGTTCTTTATCACCCTGACGTCCGCGGAAATGGAAGGGATCACCCGCCTGGAGCACCTCTGCGTGGAGGACATGGAGGTCCGGGACAAGATGCAGGGCGAGATGCTGCGGACGGTGCTCAAACGCCTCATCATAAAGGTGACCCGTATGGCCAAGCGCCAGAGCGAGCACTACGAACAGTTTACCGAAGACAGGATGGACGTGATCCGGAAGTTCAACCTCCTCCTGGAGGCCCATTTCCGCAACCGCCATGACGTACAGTTTTATGCCCAGGCGATGAACAAGTCCCCCAAGACGCTGACCAACATCTTCGGCCTCTGCCGCTATCCCTCGCCCTCCAAGCTGATCCAGCGCCGGATCGTCCTGGAAGCGAAACGCTACCTCCAGTACACGGACAAATCCGCCAAGGAGGTCGCGGCGGCCCTCGGGTTTTCGAGCACGGCGCACTTCAGCAGGTTTTTCAAGGCGAACGCCGGCGTGAATTTCTCAAAGTTCCGCTAGTCCTCCACGTCCGCCTCGGCGACCTCTTGCCCGACGGGATCGTTTTTCAAAATGTACGGCCGTATGATCAGGCGGTTCCCCTTGTCGTAGGTCCAAAAGTTCCACCACCAGTTCGCCAGCACCAGGATCCGGTTGCGGAAGCTGATCAGGTAGGTGATGTGGACAAAGAGCCAGATATACCAGGCGATACGCCCACCCAGGTGGAGCTTGTCCCCCAGCAGGTCGGCGACGGCTTTGCCTCGGCCGATGGTCGCGAGCGTGCCTTTGTCGAAATACTCGAAGCCGGGCACCGCTTTACCGGCATGGATGTCCTTGAGTTGTTTGCCGACGTATTTGCCCATCTGGATGGCGGGCTGGGCGACGCCCGGGTGGCCCTTGGGGTATTTGTCCGTTTTCATCATGGCCACATCGCCGATGGCGAAGATGTTGGACGAGCCGATGGCGCGGCAGTTACGATCGGTGAGGATACGGCCTCTTTCTACCCATTCCCGGGGAATACCGTCGATGACGTCCCCCATGACCCCGGCCGACCACACGACCGTGGCGGTGCGCAGCGTTTCCCCGTTCTTGAACGTGAGGATGTCTCCATCATAGTTGGAGACAAAGGTATTCAAACGAACTTCCACGCCCATGCGTTCGAGGTCTTTGTGTGCGCGCGCGCTGGAGGCGGGGGACATCGGCGGCAAAACACGGTCGAGCCCCTCGATGACGTAAATTTTCATCCGGGAAAAGTCCAGGTTCGGGTAGTCTTTTGGCAGGACGTATTTCCGCAGTTCTGACAGCGCCCCTGCCGTTTCGACGCCGGTAGGGCCGGCGCCTACGATCACGATCGTCATGATCCGCTCCAGGAGCTCGGGATCGCTGGTCATCACCGCGCGCTCGAAGAGCTGCATGATATGGCTCCGCAGGTTTAGCGCGTCGGGGATGGACTTGACCGGGAGCGTGAATTGGCGGAAGTTGTCGTTCCCAAAAAAATTGGACTTCATCCCGTTGGAGATGACGAGATAATCGTAGCGCAGGTCGCCCGCGATCGTATGGACGGTGTTCCGTGCGGGATCGACCGAAAGGATGCGCACCATCCGGAAGTGCCCGTCGGGATAGCCGTGGTATATCGTGCGCAACGGTCCCACTATGGAGTCGGGCTGCAGCCCCGCGGTCGATACCTGGTAGAGCAGCGGCTGGAACGTGTGGTAATTGCGTTTGTCGAACAATACGACCTGGAAGCCCTGTCGTTTGAGCTTTTTTACGGTATAGAGTCCGCCGAAGCCGCCACCGACGACAACGACCCGGGGCTTGCCCGTATCGGGGATGTTAAGCGATAGGTCTGTCATAGCCCAATTTCCCACAAGGTACAGGCCAAGACTAGGTATTGGAAGGGCAAAAGGTAAAATGTACCACTCTTTCTTCGGTCCCGCCACACGCCCGGTAAAAGTCGATGGCCGTCAGGTCCCGTTCGTGCGCGGCCACAAAGACCTCGCCGGGCGCCAGCCGGCGCAGCTCTTCCAGGAGACGGGCTCCCCAGCCCTGGCGGTGGTAGCCGCTGTCCACCGCCAGGTCGTACAAAAATGTCAGCGGCTCCGGCTGCTGGTAGGACGACAAAAGATAGGCGGTCAGGCCACCCCGTATACTGCCCTCTTCCAGCGCCACCAACGCGATAAACGATGCGTCGGCGAGCGGCGTCAAAAATGTGGCGCCGCCTGGCTCCTTGAACTCCCGCTCGAACAGCCGGATCAATTCCTGGAAACGATCGCCGTCGGCCGGCCCCAACCGGACGACGCTCATGCCTTCGCCTCCTGTATAACGGACAGGATATTCCCAGCCGCGTCCGTGAACCAGGCGATCGTGGGGTCCTGGTCACCGTGGTGGATGCCCCTGGCGTCGGTGGCGATCTCGCCGGTGTAGTGCTCGAAGGCCACGCCCTTGGCGGTGAGCTCGTCCACCGCGGCTTCGATGTCGTCTACTTTGAAGTTGAAAACGGTAAAGGACGCCGGGGTGTGGTTGGGCTTGGGATAAATAAAGATGGCGTTGTCCGGAAGACGGATGTCCAGGCCCTGGGGCGTTTTTTCCACGGGGAGTCCGAGCGTTTGACCATAGAAGGCCACTGCTTTGTCGAGGTCATCGACCGAAAAGCTGCAAAAGGAATGGGTGTATTTCATGCTTCTTCAATTTCTTTTACGTTCAATTTGACACTCCGCATGACGACGTCCATGACGCGCCGGGCTTTTTCGGGGTCGTCGCCGCTCAGGTATTTCATCAGCGCGGCGGGCACGATTTGCCAGGATAGACCCCACCGGTCCTTTAGCCAACCGCACTTGGATTCCTCGCCGCCGTCGGACAGCTTATCCCAGTAATAATCGACCTCTTCCTGGGTGTCACAGGTGACGTACAACGACACCGCCCAGGTAAAAGGAAACCCCGGGCCTCCATTCATGGCGGTATATTGCTGTCCGTCCAATTCAAAATTCACCACCAACGCCTTACCGCCGGGGGCGGGGGCGTTTTCGGGCTTGGCGATGCCGGTGATCCGCGAATTTTTGAAGACGGACGTGTAGTATTTGGCGGCTTCTTCTGCCTGGTCGTTGTACCAAAGAAAGGTGGTGATCCGTTGCATGGTGTTGAATTTATTGCAAACCTACAAAGGTCGGGCCGCCTTGTCCGCGTGCGAAATCGCCATTTTGGGGGTTGAAAATTGACAACCTGTCGTATATTCAACCATTGAAATGTCCCCTCGGCTGCTATACGGCTTCCTGCTCTTGCCACTTACCCTGACCGCACAGTCGGACAGCACTTTCCGTCACGATACCGCCCGCGCCCGGGCGCTCCTCCGCGAGGGCCTGGCCTTTCGGGATAAGGGGGACTACCAGCATGCGCTGGCCCGGTACCTGGAAGCGGTTAAGACCATGGATGGCCAGAAAAAGGACCGGGTGCTCGGGTCCAGCTCGCTCAATATCGCGGGCGTGTATCAAATGATGGGAGGGACCAGCATGACCGAGGTGTACGTGAACAAGGGCATAGACTATTCACACACCGCGCTCGACTTGTACCGCGACATACAGGATACCAGCGGTCAGGTCAACAGCCTCAACGAGCTGGGTGTCCTTTATCGCGACAAGGCCCGGAACTTCAACCATGAGTGGTACTATGACACCGCCTTTGTCTATTATACTGAGGCGATCCGCCTGATGGAGCTGTCCCCCAAGGCCACCAAGCTACGCGCCAGACTGTACAATAATATCAGCCAGGTATACCTGGAGCACAACAAGGACTATCCGTCCGCGCTGGACTTCCTGTTCAAGGCCGTGGCGGCCAACCAAGCGCAAAACGATACCGACGGCCTTACATACAACTACGGCAATATCTCCCACGCCTACGAAAACCAGGGCAAATTCCAACCCGCCCTCCAGTATGCGCAGCTGATGCTCTCTGCTTCCCTGGCTTTGCACGAGCCCGAACGGGTGAAAAACGGGTATTTCCAGGTATTCAACGTCTATAATTTTTTTGGGAAGTCGGATTCCGCCCTGCGGTATTATATCCTGGCCGCCGATCTGAACGACTCGCTGACCGACATCGCCAAGACAACCCAGGTCGCTGAGCTGCAGACCAAATACGAGACCGAGAAAAAAGAGGCGCAGATTGCCGGCCAGCGCCGCCAGATCCTTTGGCTGGTGGCCGCGTCCGCCGTTTTTGCCGGGCTTGCCGTCAGTATGGTTTTGTTGTATGGCCGGGTGCGCAAGCAGCGCCGGCAGATCGCCGAACAATCAGCCCGGCTGGAGACGATGATGAAGGAGCTCCACCACCGCGTCAAAAACAACCTCCAGGTCGTCAGCAGCCTGCTCAGCCTCCAAAGCTACGACCTCATGGACGACAAGGCCGTCGCCGCCCTCAAGGAGAGCCAGCAGCGCGTGGAGGCCATGAGTATGATCCACCAGCGGTTATACAAAAATGACGAGCTGACCACGGTGAACATGCGGGAATACCTGTCCGATCTGGCAGAGTCCCTGGTGACCTCGTATGGCTTTGAGCGGGACGCCTTCGATCTCACCGTGAGCGCCCGCCCGGAACGGCTGGATGTGGATAAGGCCCTGCCCATTGGATTGATCATCAATGAAATGGTAACTAACGCACTCAAATATGCCTACCCCGGGGTGTCCCGGCCGGCCCTGGATATCCGGCTCGACGAGGACGCAAAACAGCTCCTGGTGGAGGTAGGGGACAACGGCGTCGGGCTGGACGTCGCCCAATGGAAAAGGAAATCCCAGTCCTTTGGCAAACAGCTGATCGGCGCCCTTTGCCGCCAGTTGAGGGCCGAACAGCAACTGGTGGTGGACGGGGGGACCCGGTTTACCCTATTGATACCCAAACAAGTCGCCTGATGGAGCCAACCCGTGTGATGATCATAGAAGACGAGGCCCTTGTCGCCCTGGACCTGGCAAAGGGTCTTGAAAAAGACGGCTACCTCGTGGCAGGCATAGCCGATAACGGCCGGGAGGCCCTGGAGCTGTTCCGCGCCACCCCCGTCGACATTTTGCTCGTGGATGTGCATATCATTGGCGATCAGGACGGGATCACCACCGCGGCCAGCCTGCTGGAGCACCGCCAGGTGCCGCTGATCTACCTGACCGCGTTTACCGACGCCGTTACGCTGGAGCGCGCCAAGGCCACGCAGCCGTCGGCTTACCTGGCCAAACCCTATACCCTTACCAATGTGCGGATCGCGATAGAGATGGCCATGCACAATTTTGCCGTTGCGCGGCAGGGGACCCCTCCCGGGAAGGTTATTCCCCTGGAGAAGTCCCCGGCCGCGGATGCAACGGACAAAGAAACCATCCTCCGGCTCAACGACTACATCTTCGTCAAGCACCAGTACGCCTTTGTCAAGATCCGGCTCACCGATATCCTGTATGTGGAAGCGGAAAACAACTACGTCCAGCTCGTAACCCCGGATCGGAAGTTCCTGCTCCGGCAGTCGCTGGCGCAGCTCCTCGACAAGGTCGACTACGGCTCCATGGCCCGGATCCACCGGTCGTACGCCGTCAACATCGACGCCATACAGTCCTTTAATGAACAGGAAGTTACCGTGGCTAAGACGTCGCTGCCCATCGGGCGGACGTATAGGGAGGAGTTCCTGAAGAGGTTCAACTTCCGTTAAGACCCTCGCGCCGCTCCCTTCGCGGACGCTCCGCGCCCGGTGCGGCCGGATCAGTCCTCTTCCGGCTCCTCGAGCGCCATGCGATTGATCCCCCCTTCGGCCAGCTCGGTGAGCTTCCGGTCGGCCGCTTTTTCTTCCGACAGGGTTTGGCCCAGGACATCCGCGATCTCGTCCTGCCCCATGTCCAGCGCCAGTTGGCGGAGGGCGCCATAGGAGGCGATTTCGTAGTGCTCGGCCTTCTGCCCGGCGAAGATCAGACCGACGTCCCGCTGGGAGGTGTTGTCGTCGGTCTCGTCGATGATGTCTTCCCCTTCCTCGACGATCCCCTTCATCGCGGGGCATTCCTCCGCCCTGGCTTTTTCACCCATCATGTCGAAAACGCGTTCCAGCCGGCTGACGTGGTTTTTGGTTTCCGTAAGGTGGCTGTCGAAAGCCCCCCGAAGCGCTTCGGAGTTGGCCGCGTCGGACAATTTGGGCAGGGTTTTTACCAGTTTTTGCTCGGCCCAGTAAATGTCCCGGAGCTGGGCCATAAAAAATTCACGGAGTTTGGAGTGCTGCGCCGCCTGCGGCGTTGCTTGAACATTTGTTGCCATAATATTTAGGTGTTTTAGGTTTTGTCGGCATGCCTGTTTCAACCACACATATTATGCCTGACCTCGGGTCATCCGGTATCCCTTACGCGAGGAAAATACTACGCATAATATTGGCCCGTTTTTTTCGCAGCTATGAAAGAATTCTTGTAGCTTACAACTTAGTAGATGTGAATAATACAAATTAATAATATCAAACCCATTGAATCATGGCAAAGAACTCAAAGGGTGCAAAACCGGCCCCCAAAAAAGCCGCGCCGAAAAAAGCTGTAAAGAAAGCTGCACCAAAGAAGGCCGCGCCGAAAAAGGCTGCAAAAAAGGCCGCGCCTAAGAAAGCCTTGAAAAAAGCCGTGAAGAAGGCTGCGCCGAAAAAAGCGGTCAAGAAAGCGATGAAAAAGGCAGCGCCCAAAAAGGCCGCGAAGAAAGTCGCGCCCAAGAAGGCCGCCCCGAAGAAAGCCGTTAAAAAGGCGGCCAAGAAAGTCGCCCCCAAAAAAGCCGCCCCCAAAAAAGCCGTAAAAAAACCCACCCCGAAAAAACCCGCCCTCCCCATGGTCGAACCCGAAGACCAGGTCCCAGCGGTAATCGTCCCTCCCAGGCTCGCAGAGCCCCTGCCCTATGAACCCGAAGCTCATCGCGCCGATGAGGAAGGAGATGACGCCGACGAAGGCGGTTTTCGCAGCTACGGCGACCCGGGCCACGAGCCCGTGGGCTTCGTACCGGGCCAGGACGATGAAGACGAAGGCGAAAGCGGTCTGGAAATTCCGGACGAGACGCCGACCCTGGATGAAGACTAGCTGGCCCCAAAAACTGGCAGGCTGTTTGAATTCTCCATATCAAAACGAGTATATGGAAACCAACAACAGCACCGGCCTGAAAATAAAGGGCAACTGGAATACCCTCAAGGGCAAGATCAAACAACAGTACGCCAGCCTCACCGACGATGACCTGCTTTACGAAGAAGGCAAGGAGGATGAATTGCTTGGCCGTATTCAAAAGAAAACGGGGCATACCAAGGACGAGATCAAGAGCTGGATCGACAAGTTGTAACGTTCAGGGCACGAGCACGATTTTCCCACCGGCAGTACGGGCGTCCATCAGCCGGTGCGCTTCTTCGGCCTGTGCGAGCGGTAGAACCTTTCCAATCCGCGCCTTGATCTCGCCCCGCGCGGCCATGTCGAGTACGGTCTTTATTACCTCGGGGTCGCCGGTGGTGGAGATAAAAGTGGCGTGTACACCGGGATGGACGGTAGAAAATATATGTCCATCTTTCTTCACGATAGCTGCCAAGGCGTCTTGGTTAGGCCCTCCAGCAAAGTCAAGCGCCAGGTCGATGTCGCGGACGGCATCCAGGAAACCGGGATCGGTGTAGTCAACTACCTGGTCGATCCCATAAGACCGAAGCAAACCCGCGTTATCTGCAGTTGCGGCGCCAATAACGGTGGCGCCCAGGGCCTTTGCCATCTGAATGGCGTACAGGCCTATGGCGCCAGAAGCACCGAGCAGGAAAACGCGGTCGCCGGCCTTGACGGGCGTCGTCATGTACAAAAGTGTATACGCGGTGCCCGCTACGATAGGCAGCGTGGCGGCTTCGACAAAGGACAGTTCCCGGGGTTTGGGTACGACTTGGCCCTGGCCTGCGATCATATATTCGGCGTAGGCGCCCCCGCGTTCGAACGGCACGCGGGTAACCACTTCATCCCCGGGGTCGACGCCCTCGAGCCGGCTTTCTGTTACGATGCCGGAGGCTTCCCAGCCGGGCACCAGGGGTAGCGGGAGCGTTATCATGTCTTTCAGGAAACCGTTCCGGATTTTGGCGTCGACCGGGTTCAGGGACGCGGCTTTTACTTGTATCAGGACTTCCTTATCCTTGGGCACCGGCCGGTCGAGGTCCACGACCTTCAGTACGTCGGCTCCGCCATAGTAGGGGATTTGTATCGCTTTCATCCGCACATAATTATTTTCTGATGGTCGGATGTAACCTTGAGGTTTCATAAACGTGTTGTTTTATGAAGGCAAAGCTACCTCGACGTAGGGTGTAAGGAATTGTACGTAGCGGCTGTTCTTGAGGAGTTGTTTGGCGGAGACCCCGAATGTCCGGCGGAACAGCCGGGTGAAATGGGCCTGGTCGGTAAAACCGTTTTGTACGGAGGCCGTGGACATGGGCAGGCCGTTTTGTAGCACCTGGAAGATGACCTGCTGGATGCGCTTCCAGAGGACATATTGTGAGAACGGGACCCCGGTTTCCTGGGCAAACAGGTGGCGGAAACGCTCTGCCGACAAGAAGATGCGGTCCGCGACCTCGTCCAGCGCCAGTGGATCGTCCAGGTGGTCGTCAATATAGGTAAACGCTTCGGTGATCCGCCCGTCGATCGGGCGCACGGATGAAAACCCCGGTAACAACCGTTCGAGCAGGTTCGCCGCAAAACGGACCATGTCCGTATCCGTGCCCACGGGTATCGCGTCGATGGGTACAAAGGGTCTGCCGTCCAACAGTTGCTTGAGTTGCCAGCCCTGGTAGCTTTCGGCGTCGATAAAATAGACCAGCACGTCGGTGTTCTGTCCCTCGCAGGCATGCGGGATGTATTGGTTCAGGAAAACCCCGTTGAGCCCTTGGTACGCCTGGCCGTCGATGACGCTGTCAAAAGGATGCTTCAGGCTCACCACGACCTGGAAGCACTGGTGATAATGGACGTCGACTACGGACTGACGCGCAAGAAAAGAAATCATATCACGTAAAATTAAACGTTTTGCTTATGAACGACACTAAGTCATCCAGGGCCGTCCGTTTTGACCATTACGGCGGCGTGGAGGTGCTCCAGGTCGTCAATGTCGAAAAGCCCCACCCGGGGAAGGGTGAAGTCCTGGTCCGTGTCAAGGCGGCCGGTATCAACCCGGGAGAGGGCGCCATCCGCGAAGGCAAAATGGCCGCCCGGTTCCCCGCCACCTTTCCCTCTGGTGAGGGGAGCGACCTGGCGGGTGTCGTGGAAGAAACAGGAGACGACGTAACCGGCTTTTCCCCCGGGGACGAGGTCATCGGGTTCACGGACAAACGCGCCAGCCATGCCGACTACGTCCTCGCGGAGAAAGACCACCTCACAAAGAAGCCGCCGCACGTTCCCTGGGAACAGGCGGGTTCGCTCTTCGTGGTAGGCACCACCGCCTATGCGGCCATACACGCCGTCCGGCTGAAGGCGGCCGAAACGCTGGTCGTATCCGCCGCCGCGGGCGGCGTGGGCTCGGTAGTCGTACAGCTGGCCAGGAACCTGGGAGCCAGCGTCGTCGGACTCGCCGGCCCGGAGAGTCATGACTGGCTGAAGAAGCACGGCGTGATCCCGGTGGACTATCACGGCGACAGGCTGGAAGAACGCATACACGAAGCCGCCGGAGGCAAGGTGCACGCCTTTATCGACACCCACGGAGACGGATATGTGGCGCTCGCCATACGATTGGACATACCCGCCAGCCGCATCGACACTATCATCGACTTCGAAGCCGCAAAGCAATACGGCGTCCAGACAAAAGGGAACGGCGACGCCGCCAAGGCTTCGGTGCTGACCGAGCTGGCCGTGATGATCGAAGCGGGACGGCTCGAAATCCCGATCGCCGGCGTCTATCCGCTGGAAAAGGTCAGGGACGCCTATACGGACCTGGAGCGCCGCCACACACACGGTAAGGTCGTGCTGGTTATGGCTCCGTAGCGTACCTTTACGGAGGTATGGATCAAACAATTCAAAACTGGTCGGGCAACCTCATCTATGGATCTACGGACCTGGAATCCCCCGGCTCCACCGACGAGGCGGCGGCCTGGATCAGGGGACGCCGGCGGTTCAAGGTATTGGGCTCCCGGCACTGTTTTAACGACATAGCGGACAGCAAGGATGCCCTGTTATCACTGGCGTCCATGGACCGGATGGTGTCCCTCGACGAGACAGCACGGACCGTGACCGTGGAAGCGGGTGTCACGTATGGCGTGTTGGCGGTCTTCCTGGAGGACAGGGGTTACGCCCTTCACAACCTGGCTTCGCTGCCGCATATCTCCGTTGCCGGTGGCTGCGCCACGGCGACGCACGGGTCGGGTTTACGCAATACCAACCTATCCGCCGCGGTTGTGGGCATGGAATTCCTCACGACGGCGGGAGACCAGGTGGGGTTGTCCGGTGAGGAGCTTCAGGCGGCCGCGGTGCACCTGGGCGGCCTGGGCGTCGTTACCCGATTGACCTTACGCATCGAGCCCACCTACCAGGTCCGGCAGTACGTCTATGAGAACCTGCGTATGGACGTCCTGGAACGGAATTTCGAAACCATCATGGGCTCGGCGTATAGCGTCAGCCTTTTCACGGATTGGACAAAGGGTAATATCGGCGAGGTCTGGCTCAAATGCAGGGATCCCTTTGCCGCCCCGCCGGAATTCTTTGGCGCCATGGCCGCGACCCGCGACCTGAACCCTGTCAAAGACATGCCCGCGGAGAACTGCACCCCCCAGATGGGCGTACCCGGTCCCTGGCACGAGCGTCTGCCGCACTTCCGGATGGGCTTTATGCCCAGCAGCGGGAAGGAACTCCAAAGCGAGTATCTCCTGCCCCTGGAATACGCCTATCGCGCCATCCGCGCGGTGGAAACGCTGCACGCGCGCGTGAGTCCCCACCTGATCGTTTCCGAGATCCGCTGTGTCGCCGCCGACGATCTCTGGATGAGCACCGCCCAGGGACGAAACTCCGTGGCCATTCACTTTACCTGGAAGCAGGAGGCGGAGGCGGTGCGCCGGTTGTTGCCCGTGATCGAAACGGCGCTGGCCCCTTTCCACGCCCGGCCGCACTGGGGAAAGCTGTTTGCGATGGAACGTCCACAGCTCGAGCGCCTTTATCCCCGGATCGGGATGTTCCGGGAAGTGCTCCGGCAGTACGATCCGGAGGAAAAGCTTCGGAACGCCTTCCTGGAAAGGTGTTTATACGCTTGACAACGGTTGGTCAAAGCGGTATCTTAGGGCATGCGCACGACCCCCCAGATCATTTCCTATATGACCCTGCGCAAGGTAGTTGGCTTGCTTGCCCTGACGCTGGTCCCCGTCCTGGTATTGGGCTCCTTTATCCTGGACCCGCCGCCTACCCTGCAAATATCGGTCAGCGCCTATTATTATACCAGCATGCGGAACGTGCTGGAAGGCGTGATCTGCGGCATCGCGATGTTCCTCATGTCGTACGCCGGATACACCAAAGCGGACTCCATCATCAGCAAGCTTTCAGGGTTGTTCGCCCTGGGGATCGCGTTCCTGCCGACGTCCGACACGAGCAGCAAAGGGGACCTCATCAGCATCCTGCACTACAGCTCCGCGGCCGTTTTCTTCACCCTGCTTTCGTACATGTCCGCTTTTCTATTCACCCGGAGCAGCGGTACGATGACCCCCGAAAAGAAAAAGCGGAACCGCGTTTACCGCGTCTGCGGCATCATCCTGGCCATATCGGTGGCGGGTATCCCCATCGACGGCATACCCTGGGTCCACGAGCGCATTATCTTTTTGAAACCGACGCTGATCCTGGAGACGGTGGCGTTGGTGGCTTTTGGGGTATCGTGGCTGACAAAGGGGGAACTGATCCTGAAGGACCAGCC